>DYEP01000175.1 GCA_020725675.1 Symbiobacterium sp.
ACACGGAAGTTAAGCCCTCCAGCGCCGATGGTACTCGGCGGGGAACCGCCCGGGAGAGTAGGTCGCTGCCGGAAAACCTTTAAAAGCCCTCATCTAATTGAGGGCTTTGTGTTTTGCTGTACATGCGCAGATAAGAGGTTTCACCAGCGACAATCTCGAATAACCATTACCGGAAGGTGATTGTGTTGGAAATCGGTTGTTTGCTCGGTCTTATGTTTCTTGCCCTCTTCCTTGGTATACCTGGTTGCCTTGTGTCTTTGGCATTTGCCTTTGTGGGCTCCATCATCACCGTGCTTGTATACCTTATCACCCTGCCTTTCAGGCTGATGCGCTGGCTATTTCGCTAGATTGCAGCCACTGTTTCAGACTCCTGAAGCATAAACTCGCTCAACAGCGGAATAATTTTTTCAAAATCTATGAGAAAACCGTCATGTCCGTGGTCGGTAACGAGTTCAACATATGAAGCGTCCACTCCGGATTGTCTCAGCGCAGAGACCATTTGCTTTTGCTGGTGGCTTGGGTAAAGGATATCCGAACTGATCCCGACCACCAGCATCTTCGCGGTAATCCGTCCCAGCGCAGATTCTAGCGACGGACGGCCTGCTGAGATATCGAATAAATCAATCGCTCTGCTCAGGTACAGATAGGAATTAGCGTCAAACCTCTGCACCAGCTTGGTTCCCTGGTAGGCGAGGTAGTTTTCTACTTCGAATGTGCCTGTGAGCGCGGGCTCGGGTGAGACGAGATCCCGGCCGAATTTGTACTCCATCGCCTTTTCGCTCTGATAGGTAATCATACCCAGCATTCTAGCGACAGACAGGCCTCTTACCGGACCCTGGGATGTGTAATACTGCCCGCCTTTCCATCCAGGATCGCTCATGATTGCCTGCCGCGCCACCTCGTTATACGCTATGGACTGGGCGGAAGCCTTGAGCGGCGCTGCGATTACGATCGCGGACCGGACCAAAGAAGGATACCTGACGGCCCATTCAAGTGCTTGCATTCCTCCCATTGACCCGCCTGCAACTGTATGCCAAAAGGGGATTGAAAGGTGTTTCATAAGCTCACGTTGTACCTTTACCATGTCGCCAATGGTAATCACTGGAAAAGATGCTCCGTATGGTTTTCCTGAGGGTGCATACGACGAAGGACCTGTTGTTCCCTGGCATCCCCCGAGCACGTTCGAACAAACCACGAAATATCGGTCTGTATCAAACAGCTTCCCGGGCCCGACGAGAGGCTCCCACCAACCTTCGTCATCTTCCGGTCCGTGACTTGCGCAGTGAGAACATCCGGTCAGAGTATGCTCAATAAGAACAGCGTTGTCCTTGTAACGATTGAGTGTTCCCCAGGTCTCATAGGCCACAGTAATCGGATACAGGGTTTGTCCATACTGAAGCGAGAGCGGCTCATACTGGCTTCCGAATGTATAAAACCGTGTATATGGTCGAATTTTGCAGTATTTGAACGCTGAAATGTGCATTGTACTTCACCAACCTGTAACTTAACTCAGTGCGCTGTCAAGGTCTTCAATCAGGTCTTCTACGTTTTCCAGGCCGACAGAAAGCCGGACCAGGTCAGGCGTAACACCTGAGCTGAGCTGCTCTTCCGGGGTCAACTGCTGATGTGTTGTGCTTGCCGGATGTATCACCAGCGACCTGGCATCGCCTACATTCGCCAGATGACTAAATAGCTTGAGCCTGCTTACGAACTTTCTACCTTCTTCTACTCCTCCGTTGAGCCCAAAGCACACCATTCCACTTTGCCCTTCCGGCAGATAGCGCTGGGCTGTGTGGTAGCTGGGTGAAGACGGAAGGCCTGGGTAACAAACCCAACCGACCTTGGGATGGTTTTCAAGGAATTCTGCCACTCTCAAGGCGTTCTCCGAATGTCTGCGCATACGTAGATGGAGAGTCTCAAGACCAAGCAAGAACAGGAATGCGTTAAAGGGCGAAAGACACGCGCCCATGTCTCTCAGCAGGTGAAGCCGTGCTCTTCTGATGAATGCAGCTTCGCCGAAAGTGCGAGTGAATTCGAGCCCGTGGTAAGCAGGGTCAGGGTCTGTAAACTCCGGGAAGCGCCCGTTATCCCATGGGAACCTGCCGCTATCTATCACAACGCCTCCTATGGAGTTTCCATGGCCCCCGATATATTTGGTGCTTGAGTGTACTACGATATCCGCTCCGTGCTCTATGGGCCTTGATAGGTAAGGGCTGGCAAAGGTATTGTCTACGACAAGCGGGATACCGTGGCGGTGAGCGAGATCAGCCAGCGCTTGGATATCAGGAACATCAAGCTTTGGATTGCCGATTGTTTCTATATAAATCGCGCGCGTGTTCCCGCTGATCAGTTCCTGTATTGAAGCCAGGTCGGCAATATCCACAAAGTGGACTCTGATGTTCAACCTATTAAAGGTATGGGCAAACAGCGAATACGTCCCGCCGTAAATGCTCTTTGATGATATGATCTCATCGCCAGGTCGCGCCAGGGTGAGCAGCGCGAGCGATATGGCGGCCTGGCCGGACGCCGTGGCCACGGCACCTATGCCGGTTTCCAGCGCAGCCACGCGCTCTTCAAATACGGTCACCGTCGGGTTGGAGATCCTCGTATAGATATATCCTTCCTCTTTCAGTGCAAAGAGATTAGCCGCGTGTTCTGCGTCTCTGAACACAAAAGAAGTTGTCTGGTATATCGGGACAGTGCTCGAACCTGTAGCGGGATCCGGCCTCCAACCTGCATGAAGCGCCAAAGTCTCTAATCGGTAACTCATCACTACACCTCCGCAAAAAATAGAATTGCCTCTCCGGATAGAAGAGGCAGCGAAAATTGCGCTCCACCTCTTATCTATCAGGATTGTACC
>DYEP01000176.1 GCA_020725675.1 Symbiobacterium sp.
CGATGGCGTCGTAGAATCTGTGCTAGTGCACAACGCCCTATCGATCGTCTGGCGGCAGGAAAGGTCCCTGGAGAAGCGGTCTATATGAGGCAGTCGCGCTGCTAGGGTATCATGGCTTTCTCCCAGGGAACGCCCTACCAAGGTATACCCCTCGCATGAGGGGAGATCCTGCAAGACCATATTAACCTACGAGGGGGGCTTATTAATGCGAATACGCAGTGATAGAATCAATAGGCTCAAAGAGTATGCTCACGTTCCTATTGAAATCTGTTCGGAGAGAGCTTTGTTGGTGACACAGTATTACAAGGCGGTAAGTGACAGACCGTTGCCGAGTGTAATCAAACGCGCCGAGGCGCTGCGGCACGTCCTGAAAAACATGAGCATTTACATCTTGCCAGGTGAGCTGATCGTCGGGAATTTCGCGTCGAAGCCACGCGGGGCACCGCTCTTCCCTGAATATTCGGCCGAGTGTATAGAGCGGGAGATCGACAGCTACGATAAACGTGAGGTTGATGCATATCGTATATCTGAAAGCACGAAGAGTATTCTGCGGAACGAAGTTTGTCCTTTCTGGAAAGGGAAATCTGTGCCAGCTGCGGCTCTGGAACTAATACCCAAGGATATCCAAAATACTGCGATGCGTCGTCGAGTGGGTTACAGCGTAAATGGACTTTTCGGAGGACACGGACATGTAGGTGCTAACTTCGATAAGCTGCTTAGGAGGGGTTTACGCGCAATTGGCGAGGAGGCTGAGCAAAAGCTGGCCCTCCTAGACCTTACTTGTCCTGAGGATTTTGAAAAGGCCTCTTTCTATAAAGCGGTGAAGATAAGTTGTGATGCGGTGATTGATTTTGCTCAAAGGTACAGCGCACTAGCCCGTGAAATGTCCTTGCGAGAGACTGACCGCCGTAGAAAACAAGAACTTGAGAAGATAGCTCAATGCTGTGAAAAGGTGCCTGCTGGCCCAGCAAACAGTTTTTGGGAAGCTTTGCAGTCAGTGTATTTCTGGCAGTTGGTCATTTGGCTTCAGCAAGGATTAGGTGGATGCTCGTTGGGACGGTTCGACCAGTATTTGTATCCGTTTTTGGTTAAAGACCTACAGGAAGGTCTCAAGCCAGAGACGGCTCAGGAACTTCTCGAGTGCTTCCTGATCAAACAACATGACATTGTTCATGTCTATGATAAGGAGAGCGCCGAGTATTTTGCTGGACAGCCTGCTCACAAACCTATTACCATCGGGGGGCAGAACGCAAGCGGAGAGGATGCAACCAACGAGCTGACGTTCATGGTTCTTGATGCGGAGCTGGACTTGCAGCTGCCGCAACCGGAACTGGTTTTGCGTATTCATAAGAACACCCCTATCGAGCTCTGGCAAAAGGCTTTTGAGGTTATACGCACGGGCGTGGGGAAGCCTAAGCTGATGAACGACGAAGTTGTGATACCGAACATGCTTAGCTGGGGCGTATCATTAGAGGACGCGCGCAATTACGATAATGTGGGTTGTGTTGAGCCTACAGTCAGCAGTAAGTCCTTCATATGGTCGAATATGGGCGTTATTAGCTTGGCAAAGTGCCTTGAACTGGCGTTAAATGACGGAATAGACAGGCTCACAGGCGAGCGGATTGGGCCTTCCACAGGAGATCCATCATTGTTCAAATCTATTGAGGACGTTATGGAAGCCTACCGAAAGCAGGTTAGGTATTTCGTTCGACTGACCATGGTTCAGAACAACGCTATTCAGAAAGCACATCGTGAGATGTTCCCTTCACCAGCTATTTCTGCTTTGATTGATGGTTGTTTGGAAAAAGGTTTGGATATTCTCTGGGGAGGGGCCCATTACAATGGCTCTGGTACGTTGACATGCGGGATTGGTACAGTTGGAGATTCGCTGGCGGCTATAAAGAAGATGGTCTTTGAGGAGCGAAGGGTCAGTATGACAGATTTGATTTCGGCCTTGGACAGCAATTTTGTAGGTTGGGAACATGTCCAAAAGATTTTGCTGGAGAGCCCCCGGTATGGTAACGATGATGATTATGTTGATAAATATGTACGATGGGCCGTTGATGTATATATAGAGGAAGTGACAAAGTTCCGCGACCCACGTGGTGGCCCATATCTGCCTGGGGTTTTTGCTTTAACATCCAATGTGGCTCAGGGAAAGCTTGTCGGCGCTACTCCCGATGGGAGGAAGGCGGGAGAGCCGGTAAGCGATAATGCTTCACCAGTTCAGGGTAAGGAGCTTAGCGGTCCGACTGCGACGTTTAAGTCTGTGGCCAAACTGGATCCTATTACAGCAACTGGTGGTATATTGCTGAATATGAAGCTTAATCCTCAATTGCTTCGCACAGCAGAAGACAGACGAAAGATAATTTCTCTAGTGCAAGCATATTTTCAGTTGGGAGGGTTCCATGTGCAGTTCAATGTTATTGATAGCGAAACTCTCCGGAAGGCGCAAAGGGACCCGGATGCTTATAGAGACCTTGTTGTTAGAGTTTCCGGTTACAGTGCCTACTTTGTTGATTTGTCCAGAGAGCTCCAGGATGATATCATCGAAAGGACGGAGCACTTGACATGGTAACCGGCTTAATCTTTAACCTGGAGCGATATGCTGTCCACGACGGACCAGGTATCAGGACTCTTGTATTCACGAAAGGTTGCCCACTCAGGTGTATTTGGTGTTCAAACCCTGAAGGGCAAAAGGCATGCCCGGAACTCTTACTTGTTAAGGAGAGATGCAGCGGGTGTGGGCGCTGTATCAATGTATGTCCAAGAAAGGCTATTGTTGTGCTGTCTGGTCTCTCTTATACGGATAAAGACCTCTGTATTAAGTGTGGGAAGTGTGTAAAGGAGTGCCCCAACCAGGCAAGACAGGTAGTCGGGACGTATGTAACTGTGGACTGGCTTTGGAGCGAGGTCAAGAAAGATGTTCCCTTCTACTGGAGATCGGGCGGCGGCATTACCGTTGGGGGAGGGGAACCAACAACCCAATATGAATTTGTCGCCCAGTTGCTTGGGAAATGCCGCGGGATGGGTATTCACACGGCGATAGAAACCTGTGGCTACGCAACTTGGGATGCGATGCAAGAAGTTCTGGAGCATACCGACCTTGTTCTTTATGATCTTAAGGTGTTTGATCCCTCAATCCACGAACAGTTAACTGGTAAGCCCAACAATGTAATTCACGGCAACCTGGAAAGAATATGTCAGGCAAATAGATGGGATGTCATTGTGCGGATACCGATTATCCCAGGCTACACTGACAGCAGGGATAATTTGGTCAATCTTGCGAAGTTTGTTGCTACCGTGAACCGCGAAGGATCAGTAAAAAAAATCGAGTTAATACCTTACCATAGGCTCGGGGTCGCAAAATATGAGCGTCTAGGGAGAAAGTATGAACTTCAGGAGCATGCTCTTCTCACTGAGGATGAAATGGACCGTTTTGCCAAGCTGGTGATGCAGTATGCTGGGGTAGGGGTATATTGTCAATCTTTACAATAGCGGTTGTGTAAGCTGTGTTCCGATGGAGGGATTCAGGGGTGGCCAGTACTAATGGCTCGTTTAGCCCGAGAGTAGCCAAGATTCGGGAATCCCTTTTACATGCCAAGCCAGAGTTATGTAGTGAGCGAGCAGTAGCGGTAACGGAGTCTTATCAGGAGACAGAGGGCGAACCGTTGTTTATCCGGAGAGCAAAAGCTTTGGGGAAGGTCCTTGATTGCCTTCCTATATATATACTTCCAGAGGAACTACTGGTGGGCCACCCCTCGCGGGTCCTACGAGGGGCACAGGTTTACCCTGAATTTGGTGTACGATGGCTTGAACAGGAGTTGGATACAGTCGAACAAAGGAAGCAGGATCCTTTTGTAATAACCTCGGAGACGAAAGGTAGGTTAAGGGCCATAATTCCCTATTGGAAAGGCCGAACGTTAGATGAAATTGTGGCAGAAGCTTTTAATTATTTACCACAGATTGAAGCTGGAAAAGAAGCTGGCGTCTTTGCAGTAGAACAAAATGAAAAGGGGGGCATTGGTACTGTACTATTAAATTACCCTGAGATCCTAACAAAAGGTATTAACGGAGTGAAAAGAGAGGTTGCCGACAGGCTAGAAAGGCTTGATTTGGGAGATCCAGAATATTTCAAGCGAGCAACCTTCTGGCGTGGTTGTCTTATTGTTTGCGATAAGGTCATGGGTTTAGCCCAAAGATATGCGGAGCTAGCTCAAAAGCTAGCTGATTCGGAACTTAACCCCATCAGGAAGCAAGAACTCGAGACTATAAGCAATATTTGCAGCCATGTTCCAGCAGCTCCCGCAGGAAATTTCCATGAGGCATTACAGGCAGTCTGGTTTCTACACATGGTGGCATGTCTTGAAACGAATGGGACTGGAATATCGCTGGGAAGAATGGACAAGTACCTGCTCCCGTTCTATGAAAGAGATATAGCTAGTGGGCACCTCTCACGGGAGGAAGCGTTGGAACTGGTTCAGTGCTTTCTACTTAAGCTCAATGAATCGGTGAAATTTCATGATAATGAGTCCGCAGTAATCAATGCAGGCCTTCAGACCTTCCAAAACATTACACTCGGCGGAGTTGATAGCAATAAGATATGTGGTTCCGCCTTAACGTCAGTCTTTCTCGACGCGATAAGGCTTCTCCGGCTGCCTCAGTGTCATGCTACGATGCTAGTAAGCCCTTGGACTCCTAAAGATATGCTAAGGCAAGCAATCGAGTGCATAATAGAAACTCCAGGCCAGCCTGCCTTAATGGGATACAATGCCTTTATCCAACATTTACTTTCTTCTGGGGTCTCCTGGCCGGAAGTTAGAGAATTCGCGTTTGTTGGGTGCGTCACGCCATCAACTTATAGAATGTGGAATCGAGCGGGAGCTGTTTACTTTAACATTGCCAAGGCTCTCGAACTGGCATTGAATGATGGAGTTGACCCGTTATCAGGTAAACAAGTAGGCTGTTCTACAGGGAGTCCAACTTCGTTTGGAACGTTCGATCGTCTTATTGAAGCATTTCAGGAGCAGATGAGAATAGGTGTACGAATTGCTGTGGCTGCGAGTAACATTATCGAGAGGATACATGCTGAAAGAGTGACTTATCCTTTTTTGTCGTTGCTCCTACCTGATTGTGTTGAACAAGGTCTTGATGTGACTCATGGGGGCTGTCGATACAACTTCACTAGGGTTATGGGTGTGGGGTTAGCTAACGTAGCCAACTCTTTAGCCGCAATCAAGAAGCTGGTGTACGAAGATCGGAGGCTCGATATGAAGGACTTACTAGAGGCTTTGCAGCACAATTTTGAGCATGACTTTGAGGAGATACGGCGACTTCTACTAGAAGGTGCGCCTAAATTTGGAAACGATAACGACTATGTCGATGGCTTGGCTCAAAAAGTGTCGCAATTGTTTTTTGACGAGGTAGAACGTTACACCAATATCCGAGGGGGAAAATTCCTACCTGCTTATCAGTCTTTGCTGACAAACCTTTATTTCGGATGGAAGACGGGTGCTACTCCCGATGGAAGGCTGGCACGAGCTCCTTTAGCAGATACCATATCCCCGGTGCACGGGACAGACGTTGTGGGGTTGACCGGTGTTACAAAGTCAGCCGCTAAACTCGATCACGTTCGTAGTGATGGTACGATCCTCAATATGAAGATCTTCCCACTTCTTGTCTTCGGCGAGGAACAAATTCAGGCTTTCGCTGACTTCTGTCGCACATACCTTGTCGACCTTGGTGGGTCTCAAGTTCAGTTTAACGTAGTTTCAGGAGAGATTCTTAGGGAAGCTCAGCGCCGTCCATATGACTATCTAGATCTCATGGTTAGGGTTACTGGTTATAGTGCTAGATTTGTTGAATTATGTAAGGAAGTTCAGGAGGACATCATTGGAAGAACTGAACATCAGCATTGGTAGTAGCCCCACTGCCACCAATGGGAGGGATAAAGGGGTTGACCGATGTAGATCGTGTCAAGGATATAAATAAACGGTGCTTTATACTATTCTGCTATTTTCCGCCTTCATAAATAATAAGTGTTAGTAGACATAATGGAAGAGTCGGCCCTCAATTCGCGTTTCGTAGGTTATACCCGTGGTTGAGACTACCAGTATAGAACTACAAGCGAAGGAGGCTGGTACCATGAAGTATACCACTTAAGGCTCAAGCTAAGACCTCCTGAAGGGGTGCGGGCCTGGACTCAGAAACACCGCCAGTGGCTTGAGAGCATACAGCTCGAGGAAGCAGCGCAGCAGGTGGTGGTTTCAGAATACATACATGCGGTCGATGAGGCCAAGAGCAGGATAGAGCGGTTCGAGCAAGAGATAGCGGTGTATGTTGAGACATTTGCTGACCAGGGCGTGATAAAGGCGCTTCAGGCACTTAGAGGGGTGGAGCTTATCGCGGCAGCGACCCTGGTGGCGGAACTCGGAGACATCACCCGGTTTGAGACTGCAAAGCAGCTTATGTCCTACGCAGGTGTCGTGCCGAGCGAGTATTCGAGCGGTGCAAAAGAGCGCCGCGGGTCAATCACCAAAAGTGGCAATGCTCATGTGCGCCGACTGATAGTGCAATCGGCTTGGAACTATCGTCATAGCCCAAGGGTGGGGATTGAACTCAAGAAGCGCCAGGAAGGACTATCGCAGGAGATCAAGGCGATTTCGTGGAAGGCGCAGATGCGGCTCAATCGGAAGTACAGGAGGATGCTCGGCCGGGCAAAGACAAAACAGGTTGTGGTAGTCCCAGTGGCACGTGAACTGCTAGGGTTTATCTGGGCAATTGCGCGTGAGGTAGCAGAAGAGAGCGAAAAGAGAAAAGTCGCATAGGTCGCGTCAGGAAGTGCAGGATTTGCGGATAGCGCGTAAGCTTCCGATAGGTTTGGGGGTGTAACGGCAAGCGGAGCGGCAGAGAAGCGGTAGGGAGAATCCTCGTCCCCCCTATGTGCTAAGGGATACATCCGAACGCACGCGTTTAGACCGAGGTAGCTCCCTGACGGACTGTAAGTCTTGCGGTATCAAAACCCGCGAATATCAGGATGATAGGCCGTCGCATCGTTCTATCCGCCCGCTACTGCCAAACCCCCAAAAAGGGGTGCTTTGCATGTGACCGGTGAACGCATAGGAATCTATCCTACGAGCAGATCGGGAGGGTCTTGACACGGCCCTTCCATATCAGGGGGTTGAGATCGAAGTGGCTCACTTCAAGGTAGTCGTAACCGACCATGTTTTCGAATCCCTTGAGATCGAAAGGGAAGAACTAACGCGTATTGACGCTGTACTCGTTCAATCGCCTGGGATGACCGAGGGGGATATCATCGAAACTGCCCGTGACGCGGACGCAGTGCTCACCAGCTACGCCCGGATAACTGGTAGAGTCATCGCTTCCTTGGAGAAATGCAGAGTGATCGCCAGGTACGGCATTGGTGTTGATAACGTGGATATAGCGGCGGCAACCAGAAAAGGGATCATGGTAACCAATGTTCCGGATTATTGTATTGAAGAGGTGGCGGACCACGCTCTCGCGCTTTTGCTAACCTGCGCTCGGAAAGTGGCGGCATTGGATAGAACAGTGAGATTGGGAAAGTGGTCGTTCGCCGAAAGCCGGCCCATATATCGGCTTAGAGGGAAGACCCTAGGGTTGGTGGGTTTCGGCAAGATTGCAAGGGCCATGGCAGAAAGGGCTCGAGCCTTGGGCCTGCGGCTTGTGGTGTATGACCCACATATCACTGGGGAGGTCGTGAGCCATTACAGTGCTCGCTTAGTCCCCCTTGCTGATCTGCTGCAGGAGTCAGATTACGTGTCCATTCATACGCCTCTTACTGCGGAAACCAGGGGGCTCATCGGCGAGAGTGAGCTGAGGTTGATGAAGAAGGAGGCCTACTTAATCAATACTTCCAGAGGCGGGGTGATCGATGAAGAGGCGCTCTATACCGCTCTTAAAGAAAAATGGATCGCTGGAGCTGCCCTGGATGTTCTGTCAGATGAGAAATCGGCTCACCACAATCCATTGCTCAGGCTGGATAACGTTATCCTCACTCCTCACGTTGGCTTTTATTCAGAAGAGTCCATGGAAGAGCTTCGACGGAAGGCGGTGGGAGAGGTGGTGAGCGTTCTAAGTGGCCGTGTTCCTAGGTACTTGATAAACAAGCAAGGTGTCATGTTGGCAGGCGATCTTCAAGAGTAGACAAGCATTTGAGATGAGGGCCATCAGAACACATGGCTGTATAGCCCAAGCCGTGCGAAGTGTCTAGCGGAAGTTTCTCATCTATGGGCTGAGGCCCTCGGAGATTTCCAGTGGACATTGACAACGTGATACCGTATCTGCAGTAGATGCCGAGCTGCGCGGCATATATTGCTTCCTGGGCGGGGCCCAGATCGACATATACGGCAACATCAACTCCACGGTGATCGGCGACTTCCACAGGCCCAAGGTGCGGCTCCCCGGCTCCGGCGGGGCGAACGACCTGGCGTCCCTCTGCTGGCGCACGATGATCATCACTCCGCATGACCCGAGGCGGTTCGTGGAGAAGGTGGACTTCATCACCAGCCCGGGTTACCTCACGGGATAGGGAGCCCGGGAGGCTGCGGGGCTCCCCCCGGGAACGGGACCGTACAAGGTGATCACCAACCTGTGCGTCCTTGGCTTCGACGAGGATAGCAGGAGGATGATGGTGGAATCCGTCCTCCCTGGAGTATCCAGGGACGACGTGGTGAAGAATACCGGGTTCGAACTCCTGTGGTCGAAAAACGTCCTCACCTCGGAGCCCCCAACCGACGAGGGGATCCGGGTGCTGCGGGAAGAGGTCGATCCGATCAAGTACATCGTAGGGCGACAGGCTGCGTAAACGGCGTAGAAGGAGGAGGATCTTGTGAGAACAGCTGTGATCACGGGCGCGGCGAGAACCGCCATTGGCACGTTCGGCGGCGCGCTGGCCGGGGTTTCGGCCGCAGACCTGGGAGCCGTCGCCATAAGGGAAGCCTTGAGGAGGTCCTCCATAAAACCGGAAATGGTGGACGAGGTGCTGATGGGCAACATCCTCCAGGCAGGCCAGGGAATGAACGTGGCCCGGCAGGCTGCGCTGAAGGCCGGCCTTCCTGCGGCTGTCCCCTGCATGACGGTAAACAAGGTATGCGGTTCCGGGCTCAAGGCGGTGACTCTTGGGGCCCAGGCTATCGCTTGCGGGGACGCTGACATCGTCGTCGCCGGAGGAACTGAGAACATGGATATGGCCCCGTACTTGGTCTCCAGGGGACGCTACGGGTACAAGATGGGCCACGGCGAGCTCACAGACTCCATGATCAGGGACGGCCTCTGGTGCATCTTCACCGATGCCCACATGGGAGTGACCGCTGAGATAGTCGCGGAGAAGTGGGGAATCACCAGGGAGATGCAGGACGAGTACGCTGCCATGAGTCAAAACCGGGCGGAAGCCGCCATCAAGGCGGGCCGCTTCAAGGATGAGATAGTCGCCGTGGAGATCCCCCAGAGGAAAGGATCTCCCATACTGTTCGAACAGGATGAGCATCCACGATTCGGCACCACCCCGGAAAAGCTCGCCGCCCTCAAGCCGGCGTTCAAGAAGGACGGGACCGTAACCGCGGGAAACGCTTCGGGGATCAGCGACGGCGCCGCCGCGCTGGTTTTGATGTCTGAGCAGCGAGCGGCGGAAATCGGGGTCGAGCCCATCGCTGCCATCCGGGCATACGCCTCGGCGGGGGTGAGTCCCGAGATCATGGGGATAGGCCCGGTTCCGGCTACGAGGAAGGCCTTGGAGAAGGCGGGGCTCCGCCTCGACGATATCGATATCCTTGAGATCAACGAGGCTTTCGCCGCTACCAGTCTTGCTGTGGAGAAGGAACTCGGCTTGGACCCGGAGAAGGTCAACGTGAACGGCGGTGCGATAGCGCTTGGCCATCCCATCGGCGCCAGCGGCGCCAGGATCCTCGTGACGCTCATTCACGAGATGATGAAGCGCGGCTCCAGGCGAGGGCTTGCGTCCCTGTGCATAGGCGGAGGCATGGGCATAACGCTGATCGTCGAAAGATGAGAAAGCGGTACGAGAGATGAGGAAGCGGTGCAGGGAATGAGCTCACCGCGCTGCCCCGGCAACGAGGCGGCCCGGCCACCTGTCTCCCCATAGTCAGGTCACCCCATAGTCAGGTCGGGTCTGCGGGGGCCTCGTCGGACGGCTCATCGGGGAAGACGATGGTGGCGACGGCATAGGAACCTGGTTCGTCCTCGACCGGACGTTGTCCGCCCTCCCTTCTGCCATCGGCCCGCATGGATAACCGGGGCCATGCTGCAGGCTAGAGCCGGGCCCGATGCGCTCCTCTGCCCTGCACCGACGTCGCGCTGCTCCTCGTATTGCCTCACTATGTTGTTCCGGTCTTGAACAGTCACTAGGCAAATTTGGGGGATATGACCTAGCAAGAATGCGGGTTTCCGGCACCCAAGGGTAGGTATTTTGCAAGATCGCGTAGTAACACGGATATGGAGAGTGCACCTTGACAAAGCGATATGCAGCAGTTACAATGTAGGTGCTATGTACCTCAGAGTAACTAAGCGCAAGCGTAAAGACGGCTCAGCGGTCGAATACGTCCAGCTTGCCCACAACTACCGAGACCCAAAGACGGGTTTTGCGAAGCCCGAGGTCCTGTATACCTTCGGCCGCAAAGACGAGCTCGACCTCGACGCGCTGCGCAGGCTTGTAAGAAGCATCTGCCGGTTCTTAGAGCCAGGTGAAGTCGAGGAGATCCAAAGGCAGCTTGGTGAGGAGTGGGCTTTCGAGTTCCTGGGAGCACGCCAACTGGGAGGGGCCTGGTTCCTGGATAAGCTCTGGCACAAGCTTCGTATCGGGGCTACACTTGACCGCCTTCTCCAGAGCCGTAACTACCGCCGGCCGATAGAGCGTCTCATCTTCGCGATGGTTGCCAACCGGGCCTTGAATCCCTCGAGCAAGCTTGCCATGGAGAGGTGGGTTGCCAACGAGGTGCTCATAGAAGGGCTGCCGGAGGTCGAGGTTCACCAGCTCTATCAGGCCATGGACTTCCTGCTGGAAGCCTCAGAAACCATCCAGCACGATGTGTTCTTCTCCGTCGCCAACCTGTTCAACCTGGAGGTAGACCTCATCTTTCTCGATACGACCACCACGTATTTCGAGATCGAAGGCGAGGACGAGGATGCATACGATGAGGACGGGAGGGTTCTCGAGAAAGGCCTTCGCAAGCGCAGCAAGAATGACAAGGACAACCACCCGGAGCTTGCCCATGTGCTTATTGCGTTTGCGGTTACCCGCACTGGCATCCCGGTTAGGTGCTGGGTGTGGCCGGGGGATGAGTCGGATCAGAACCTGGTCGAAGAGGTGAAGAGGGATCTCAACGGCTGGAGGATGGGGCGGGTCGTCCTGGTTACCGATGCGGGCTTCAACTCAGAGAAGAACCGGAGGATCTTGCAGGGTGCTGGGGGCCACTACATAGTGGGCGAGAAGATGAGGCAGGGTCAGCGCGGGCTTCCGGTAGATGCGCTCAAGAGGCCTGGCACATACAAGACGCTGGATAATGGCCTGAAGATCAAGGAGGTCGTTGTTGGTGAGGGGGAAGCAAGGCGGCGCTTTATCGTTGCGATAAATCCTGTGGAGGCGGAAAGGGAGCGCAAGAAGCGAGAGGACATCGTGAGGGAGGTGGAGCGCCGGCTGAACGAGCTCAAGCAGCTTGACGGAGAGCCCCACACAAAGGCCGCGTGTGCTCTGCGTTCCCATCCAGTCTACGGCCGCTACATCAGGCAGACGAAGGGTGGCAAGCTCAAGCTCAACAGGGCCAAGATACGGTCTGAGGCCCACTTCGATGGCAAGTTCCTCATCAGCACGTCTGATGATACCCTCTCCGCTGAGGATGCGGTGATGGGCTACAAGCAGCTGGCAGAGATAGAGCGTGTGTTCCGGGATCTCAAGCACACCATCGATATCCGCCCGGTGTTTCACCGACTGCCGGACAGGATAAAGGCACATGTGCTCCTATGCTGGCTGGCCATGCTTTTGATACGCATAGCCGAGCAGGAGACAGACCAGACCTGGCAAAGCATCCTCATCACGCTTCAGCCGCTCCAGATGGGGATCTGCCGTACGGCGTCAGGCGAGGTGTGGCAGAGCTCTCCCGTCACCAAAGCCCAGCACGAGCTTTTCACGAAACTCTCCCTCAAGCTGCCACCCAAATACTACAAACTCCCAACCCCCAAATCCTGTCAGCAATAGTAACACGCCTCCTCTCCACGCAGACCTTACAAATGGCGTAGCTACGCCATTTTCGGCGTTAACGTGTTACTATCCACTGTTCAAGACCGGCTGGGTGCTCATCCCCGAAAGAGACATCTCCACCACGATGGTCTTGTGCGTCAGCGTGCGCCCCATGTCAAAGATATCGTGCCTGCTGTGGGAAGGAGCACGCCGAAGCGCTCGTGGTATGCGTCGAGCATCTGTCGCACGAATGCCCCGTTTACGCCGAGGA
>DYEP01000177.1 GCA_020725675.1 Symbiobacterium sp.
AGCCCGGACAAGTGTATGCAACCTGATGGTGCCAGACGAAATCACAGGCGGTGGCGTTGATGAGGAGATACATAGGGCTTGACCTACACAAGGACTATATCCACGGCTGTGAATGGGTTCCGCACGAAGGGAAAGAGAAGCATTTTCGGCTCAAGAACAACCGGGATGCCTGGACCGAACTTGCAAAAGAACTCGGGCCCGATTGTGAGGTTGCCGTTGAAGTCACGGGGAATGCGTTTGAGCTCTACGATGTGCTGTCTCCCCACTGTGCTAGGATGGTACTGGCGAACCCATCGGCGCTGAAGCGGTTTGGTTCAGGGCAGCATACTGACAGAGTGGACGCTGCCCGCCTGGCGAAGATGATGGCGATGAACGCAGTTCCTGCTGTGTGGGTACCGCCACAGGAAATAAGGGAGGTCAGGAGGCTGCTTCAATACAGGTTTAAACTGGTTCAGCATCAGGCGCGGTGCAAGAACCAGGTCAAAGCGATTCTGCGGCGCTACGACTACAGTACCGGTCAAATCAAAAACGCCGGTTCAGTCCTACGGGCACTGGAGCATCTGAACGTGGGGGCAGCAGATGCAGCAATGTTGGCGAGCGCTGCGCGTCTTCTGGCCTCGTTGGAAACCGAACGCGAGTCTGTAGAAGTGGAAATTGCTCGGAGGCTCGAGAAGCATCCAGAAGCGAAAGCGCTCTTCAGCATTCCCGGGGTCGGGATCGTCACGGCGGCTGCGATATGGGCTTGGGTAGGTGAGCCCGGGAGATTTCGGACATCCAAACAGGTGGCAAGTTATGCCGGGCTTGACCCGTCGGTACACCAGTCTGGCCAAACCTACTATCACGGCAAGGTCAGCAAGAACGGGAACAGGCTCCTAAGGACCGTTCTGATCGAGGCAGCACAGGTAGTAGCGAGGTACGACCATGGAAAACTTGGTCAGTTCTATCGCAGGAAGAGTTTGCACATCGGGTGCAGGAAGGCAATCGTAGCTCTCGCACGCAAACTCGTAGTGGTCGGGTGGAAGATACTGCTGACCGGAGAACCGTACAGAGATCAGGTAGTTGCGAAGACCCGCCGAAAAGAAATCGCGCTTCAGAGAATGATTCACAGGGAGTCGGTCCGCTCATGGGAAGTCTCACCAGCGATTCGAAGAGGTCTAGACCCCTCCTCCGTGTATGGTGGTCAAGGTATGCAGGCGCTGACTTGACGTCAATCACAAGTGTAGATGACCGCGCTGGCCCTGGCTCCCTTGGGAGTGTTACAGAACAGCCAGCCCTTTCTGCCTATCACGAAAGGCTTGATGGAGCGCTCGCAGCGGTTGTTCTCGATCTCAAGCCTTCCGTCCCGAAGGAAGTTCTGAAGTTTGCCCCACTGGCTCTGGCAGTACCTTATGGCCTGCCCCAACAGGCTTTGGGGAAGGACTTCAGAAGACCGCTTCTCAAGCCATTCCCAGAAGTCATTGAGCACGGGAACGCTCTTCTCGAGCCGGGCCCTGTATCTTTCCTCCGGAGTCGCTTCTGCCAACTCTCGCTCTATCTCAAAGAGCCTGTTGCAGAAACTCAGCCCCTCAAGCGCGACCGTCGGCGAAGCGCGTTTGTCCGGAGGCAGTACCTTCAGTGCCTCATCGAACTTCCGTCGCGCATGAGCCCAGCATCCCACAAGCGTGACGTCAGGCAGCTGGTCGTAACCAGAA
>DYEP01000178.1 GCA_020725675.1 Symbiobacterium sp.
CGCCGGAGAGATGGATGAGGAGGCTGTACGCCGCCGCATACGTCGCCACCTGGACCGCCTGCTTTTTGAAGGTGAGGATGATACCCCGCCCCTGGTGAGAGTATTTGATGAGTACTGCAGGGAATGTACAGAACTCGACAAGCCCTGCATCCAACACTGTCCCACCGGGGCTTTAACAGCTGGTACGGAGGGCCGCCACCGGATTGACCACGAGCTCTGCGTTGAATGCGGGTTCTGCGTAGATTCGTGTATCGCAGGGGCCTTGGTTATACGCTCTGAGCTTGCCCGGGTGGCGGCAATGCTCTTGCAGGAGGACAGGCTGCCTGTGTATGCTATCCTGGCACCGTCATTTGTCGGCCAGTTCGGGCAGCAGGCAGAGCCGTCGTATGTGAAGGCAGCTCTTAAGAGACTTGGGTTCACGGACGTATACGAAGTGGCCATGGCTGCTGATGTAATCACTATGCAGGAGGCCAGGGAGTTTGTGGCCAGAATGCGCCAGGGAAAGCGGTTCATGATTACCTCGTGCTGTTGCCCGGCGTTCATAAAACTGGTGGAGAAGGTGCGCCCGAAAGTGGCTCACCTTGTGTCTCCTTCTGTTTCGCCGATGATCGCCATGGGAAGGATGCTCAAGGCGCAAAGACCCGATTGCAGAGTGGTGTTCATAGGGCCCTGCATGGCCAAAAAGAGCGAGGCGCGCCTGCCGGATCTCCAGCCGGCCGTGGATTGCGTGCTCACTTTTAAGGAAACCAGCGCGCTGTTTGAGTCTGCGGGACTCCCTGTGACAGGGGAGCTCGGGGCCGAGGACATGGCCGACGCTTCCCACGATGGAAGGTCGTACGCGTCCTCAGGCGGGGTAACTGCGGCTATTACGAAGGCGGTGCGGGATATTGCTTCAGACCTTGAGGTTCATGCGGTAAGAGGCGATGGACTTAAGGAATGCAATCGTCTGCTGCAGCAGCTAGAAGAAGGCCTGCTGAATGCAAACTTTAACTTTATGGAAGGCATGGGCTGTAAAGGAGGATGTGTGGGCGGACCAGGACGGAACATCTCTGTCGAGGAAGGGCGCGAACATGTTCGGGCCTTTGCCGAACAGGCGGCCATCGCTAAGAGCTCACAAAACCGCATCGCCGCAAAATGGGAGAGCGAATACGGGCAAGGCTTGCTTCTTGAAGATACGCCGCGCCGCATTCTACCCAATTCATTGGGGAGTTAGGCGCGGCCAAGATTTTCATGGCCTTTCATCTACGCTTATGTTATCATATAGGCATCAAGAATAAGCGCAGGGAGATAAAGGATGGAACTGCACCGCAATAGAAACAGTGTATTCAACATA
>DYEP01000179.1 GCA_020725675.1 Symbiobacterium sp.
CCTATTCGGGATAATTATTAAAAGGGAAGAAGCTGTTTTTTACCTCCCTGGCCTCAACCGGCACAAAATTTCCTGCAGCATCCCTGTGATTGCTGTAGACCTCCACGCTCCTTAACCCGTTCACCGCAAAAACTTCAAGCCTTAAGCTGAAGTCTGTGCCCTGCGGAACCGGATAAGATTCGCCATACATGACATTTACAGGGTACACCAGGGGTCCCATCGTGACAAACGCGTGACCTTTCTTCAATTGATGAATAAAGTTAGAAGTCGTAGCGTCATCCCCTAAATGGACGTAAGTTCTGATGGCCCCTGACTGGTGTGACCATACATCGTGCACATCGGTTCCACCTGTGAGGTAATACTTTCTGGAAGCGCCCGAAGCTGCGTGCGTCCAAAGTTCCATGGTGCGTTTAAGCGTACGCTCATCTGCGCTGTTTCCCCTTGAAGTAACTTTGGTTGACTGAAGCTCGATCAAGTCGAATCTGCAGTCATATTCTCCTGGAATGACTTGCTTGTCCTTGTTGTAGAAGTAGTCGTAGGTGATGTAAGGGTGAGCGACCACAATGGTCGCGCCTTGCGAACGCGCCTGCTCAAATATCTGGGTCGGCGTGCCGCCCGGGTCGATCCCGTACTGCCCAAGCGGCAAGTTGAGCATAACAAAGTGCGCCCAGTTCGGAGACACCTCCACAGCCGGTATGAAGGGAACACCTTCCGCTGCGGCCGCATCAGCGATTAAGGTGTGGTTGTCTACATCATCATGATCGCTTACCAGCAGTAGGTCGAGCCGAGCTGCGAGCTGAGATCTCACGAGATATGAGGGAGGGGTGATCCCGTCCAGCTTATCCGCATGGTGGTGCAGGTCAGCGCTGTACCATCCCCTGTCCGCAGGCTGGTGCAACGTTGTAACATGTACAACCTCACGCAGTGTGCCTCCTGGTTCACACACGATGCCTACCTTTTCTACAGCGGACGTAAAGCCTCCTCCAGAACTCACTTCCAGCACGTATTCGCCTGGTGCCAGCATGAACGAGGACTTCCCCGTTTCGGCACCGAGTCCTGTGAAGAACGTGCTGGCACCGAGGAAGCGGACAACCGGCGGGATTCCCCCGGTTACCCTTATTCTTGCAGGCACCGGTACGTCATCCTGGTCGAGGACAAAAAGCTCCACCTGTGTTCCAACCTGTACGTCTTGGAAATCCACCTTAACACTGGAAGACGGCGCGATGTCCACCGCTGCGCTGGTGCTGGGACCGCAGTTTCTGGCAACAGCATACAACGTATATGAACCTTGCGGAAGCGCGATGCTGTACCGGCCGTCGCTTCCTAAAGTCCATGTCAGGGGTTTGCCGTCCTGGAACGCCACGACCACAGGCTGGCTGATTGACTGGTTCACCCGTGTCGTATTTAACAGTGCCCGCGACCGATCCCATACTGTCACCCTTACCAATATGTTCCATGTACTTTTCCAGAATCAAATCGACGCTGCCCAGCGGCTCGAACTGTAGCCAAGCTTCCGCGCTGTACTCATCACCAGGAGCCAGGATGTTCAGCTCGTACAAGTCTTTCCAACCGGTACCGCCGTCGTGGAAGTCCGCGGCGGGAAAATGCAGGCCGACCGCCCAGTCTTCGCTGTAACCCACGACGAACTTGCCCATCTCATCCTCAACGTAAGCGTAGCCTAACTCGTTCTTGTCCCCTTTCATGTTAAATGGCGCCAGCATGTAGCCGCCCGCAGTGCAGAGCGAGTATCCTGAATACAGATGGTAGGTCTCATCAGAAGTATTGAATATGTTGGAGACGATCCGCACTTCCTTGTTGCCCTTTTCAACAATGAATCGGGTTAAAACTTTGGCTTTCTTGTAGTCACGCTCCACTCTTTTGACACAACGCGCACCTTTATTGTCCGCAGGATCTTCTTCGATAGTCACTTTATGGAATGTGGAGGGCCAACCCGCCCATGCATCAGGCAAGAAATCTACCAAAGTGATCCTGTCAGGTTGCAGCTGCCCATCAACGATTGGGGCTGCATCAAGAATGCTTCCGTTTGGCACACCCCACGGCGGCACCGTAGTTCTTGCAATAGAGATGGCAAAAAAGCCGTTCATCACTGTGATGTCGTCCTCTGCCAGACAGCTCCCGTTCACTATCGGGGTAAGTAGTGTCCGGTATTGTGTGTAAAAAGGGATGGGTCTAGAAGCAGGAGAGGCCACCCACCCTCTGGTAGATGAAGAAGTGATCAAGCCCAACTCTACCGGGAGGGATTAGGAATGGCCCACTACCAGATTACTGTAGAAGGCGACGTTCTGCAACAGTTGTTTTCACGGGACGATGGTCTGGCTCGGCTAGTGGAGCAGGTTTTGAACCAGATCCTGGAGGCGCAGGTCACAGAGCAGCTCAAAGCTAGGCCTTACCAGCGCACGGAGGAGAGGCAGGGATACCGTAACGGCCACCGGGAGAAACCGCTCACCACCCGCGTTGGCCGGCTGGTGCTGGAAGTGCCCCGGGTCAGATCCGGGGAGTTTTCCACGGAAATGTTTGAGCGTTACCAGCGAAGCGAGCAGGCGTTAGTACTCACTTTGATGGAGATGGTGGTCAACGGAGTATCCACCAGGAAGGTCAGGGCGGTGGTTGAGGAGTTGTGCGGGGTAGGGATTTCGAAATCCACCGTATCCGATCTATGCAAGCGACTGGATCCCATTGTAAAGGGCTGGAACGAGCGGGATCTGAGTGAGAAGGAGTACCCATTTCTGGTGGTAGACGCCTTGGTCATCAAAGTGCGCAAGGGCGGCCGGGTTAGAACCCAGAGCCTGTTGGTAGCCTGTGGGATCAACCGGGAGGGCTAAAGGGTGTTGACCTAGTAGTTTCCGACGATCACAAGGGGCTGGTGAACGCCGTTATGACCCACTTCCAGTAGCGAGCTGGCAGCGCTGCCAGACGCACTTTGTGCGCAACGTGTTGGAAGTATGCCCCAAGTCGCTGCAGAAGAAACTCCACGCTCGCCTGCGGTACATGTTTGACGCGCCGGACCTAGACACCGCAAGGCGGATTTTGGAGCTGGTGGTGCAGGAGTTTGAGACCCTGGCCCCCAAAGCGGTAGAGAGGCTCGAGGCCTGTTTTGAGGACGCGATGGCGGTAATGGCGCTGCCGGAACCTATCCGCCGCCGGCTGCGCACCACCAACGCCCTGGAGCGACTGAACCGGGAGATCCGCCGGCGGGAGAGGATGGTAGGGATCTTTCCCAACGAACAGGCCGCGCTAAGGCTGCTGGGTGCCGTGCTGATGGAGATAGACGAGACCTGGGCAACCGGCCACCGCTACTTGGACATGGCGGAGTACCTGGCATGGATGAACAAACCTAAAGAAGGTGAGGCGATACAGCAGAGAAATAATGATCTAGAGGCGGCTTAATGGTGTGTCAGCAGGCAGTAAACCCTACCAGGGGGATTTTACACACAGAATCGGACTTGACCACTCAAACCTGGTAAGTGCTGTCTTTGTTGTCTTTTTATTGCGGCAATTCGTATTACTTAGTCGCTACCCTTTGTACATTGTTGATGTCATTTTGTCCTATTTTTGGCTTTATTCCAGTCCAATCGCCGTATCATCCCTCAGGTGTGCACGGCGAGAAGGAAGTCATAGCCATCTGTCGAAACTCTACACCAAGTCATAATTATCAGCCAGGGAGTGTCTTGGTTGGATCGTCTGAAGGACCTGCTGAATAGCCTCGACCTTCAGAAAGTGCTTGAGGTCTTCTTCAAGACCACTGGGCTCAGGGCATCGCTCGTTGACCTATCAGGAAGCCCTCTTCTGCGGCCAGCCTGCCTCGCGGACTCAGCTTTTTGCCAGACAGTACATTCCAGTGCCAACGGCCAGGCAAAATGCCAGGCGTGTTACGCGAGGGCGGGCATTGAGGCGGCCAAGTTCGGCGAGCCGTATATATTCAGGTGCCACGCAGGCCTTATAGCTTGGGCAGCCCCCATTCTCATTAACTCTCAGCACATTGCCACGATCATATGCGGCCAGGTGTTAATGTGGGAGCCTGAGGAATTCTTTTGGATCGAGCTTGAAGAGATGACCCAGGGGCTCAATATCGCCTTTGCCAAATTGGTCAGCGCCGCAAGCCAGCTTGAGATCGTGCCCCCCGACCGCGTCAAGGCCGCAGCCGAACTTCTATTCATCATCGCCAACTACATCATGCAAGCCGGCGCGCTCACGTTACGTCAGAGACAGCTTATCGCCGAGCAACAGGCGAGAATCAACCAGGAAATACAAAATCGCAAGATACTCGAGGAGATTCTATCAAAGAAAGAGAGGCACGCCACGGCCACCCTGGAAAAGGAAGACGACCTCTTGTACCGCGTGAGGATCAGGGATATCGAGGGAGCAAACCGGGTACTCGACGCCCTTCTCGCCGACATCGTTACTCAGAGTTCAGGTCAGGTCAGCAAGGTTCAGGTGAGACTGCTTGAACTGCTTACGCTGTTATCACGGGCTACGATAAACGCGGGCGCAGACAGCCAGCGCGTTCTCAGGCTCAATTACCAGTTCATGCGTGAGCTGTCCCGGATCGAGTCCATGGAGCAAATGTGTTACCTTATCGGCAGGGCCAAGGACGCATTCCTCGAGCAGATCTCATCGGGTGGGAAAAAGGGGCATTCTCGTGTGCTCGAACCTGTCATGCAGTACATACGGGAGAACTTCAGAAGAAGTGACCTCATTCTCGAGGAAATTGCTCAGGTGGTCTTCTTAAACCCGTGTTACCTGAGCCACCTATTCAAACGGGAGATGGGATGTACCATAACCGACTATATCACAAAAGTACGGGTGGAGGAAGCAAAAAGGCTCCTCCGAAATGACAACATTCCTGTGAGCGAGGTGGGCATGCGGGTCGGCTACGAAGACCCCAGCTATTTCTCAAAGATTTTCAAGAAGATGGTCAAGTATTCCCCCAGCAAGTACAGGGAGCAGTTTAAGTCTTCGGAGGCGCGGTAGACAGTGGACGAGATCATTTCTCAGATCAGCTCCGCACTGGTCTCTGCTGAAGCAATGAAAGTGAAGAGCCTTTGTGAAAGAGCGCTGGCAAAAAACATCCCGGCGCACCGCGTCATAGAAGAAGGGCTGGTCGCCGGGATGAGGGTGGTGAGTCAAAAGCTAAAGAGCGGAGAGATCTTCATTCCAGATGTGCTGATGGTATCAAGGGCTATGCATGCAGGATTATATGTGCTAAAACCCGTGCTGCTCGCGCAGAAGAATCACAACGTGATCACACACCGGGTGATCATCGGAACAGTGGCGGGCGACTTGCACGATATTGGGAAAAAACTGGTCAGCATGATGCTGGAGACCAAGGGGTTCGAAGTGATAGACCTTGGAATCGACATTCCTCCTGAAGAGTTCGCAGCCGCGGTTATCCGCCACCGCCCGCACATAGTAGCAATATCGGCTCTCTTGACTACCACTTTAGTCAACATGAAGAAGACCATTGATTATCTGCAGCAGCATGGTCTTCGCGATCAGGTGCTCATCATGGTTGGAGGCGGACCTGTCACCCAGGATCTCGCCTTCCAGATGGGAGCCGACGGCTACGGTTATGACGCAGCTTCGGCAGCCGAAAACGCCGAGAGCCTAGTAAACCGTCACGGCTCCGTCAGTCATGGCTTTGGGCTACAATAGGACTCGCATGACAGACCTGAGAGCCGGAGCGATGCTGACCCAACATCCAGGCTCCGTCAATCACCCAGTTCCTGTCTCTTTCTATCTGCTATATACTGGTGTATCTCTCTGACCTGGTCGCTGCCTGGCATGGGAGGCTCAAACGAGGCCAGGATCTCCTGCCATCTCTCCGCTCCGCGATCAACCATTGTATGCTCACCGGATTCATGCCAAAGCTCGTAGGGGTGCCTATCAGCGAGATCTGGAAAGAACATGTCGTTACGAAAATGCGCAAACGTGTGATCCGTAGTGAGGAATTCGCCTCCAGGTCCAACCTGGCATATGAGCGATTCAGCAACGGACTCCTCGTCCACGCTGAAGCCTTTCCTGAGCCTTTTTGCAACTCCAATCAGTTCGTTGTCTACCAGGAGCTTCTCGTACGAAACAGCCATGTAGTGTTCGAGAATGCCTGCGGCATGGAGAACGAAATTAGCGCCGCAGCACACAGCAAATAGCAGATTCATCATAGACTCAGCACCCGCCTGAAAGTCCGGCAGCTTGGAATCAGTTAGCCCCCCGCCGCACCTGCTGGGCAGGTTGTAGTACCGGGCCATCTGTGCTGTGGCGGCCGCGATGAGAGCCGTCTCGGGCGCCCCCACAGCGAGGCCTGCCCTGCGCATATCCGTGATGGCTGAAGCCGAACCATACACCACGGGTGCGCCCGGAGAGACAATCTGGCTGAGCGCAATTCCAGCCAGCACCTCTGCGTTTTGGAGCGCGACTAGCCCCGCAAGCGTCACGGGAGCACTCGAGCCCGCCAGAGCGAAAGAGGCAATCACAATGGGCTGGCCATGAGCGGCATACTCCATCAGCGCTCCGAGCATCGTCTCGTCATACTTCAGCGGGGTAATGCAATTGATGAGGCTGATCATGACCGGCCTTGCACGCAGCGCCCCTGTACCTCCAAACAGTATTGAGGCAATGGCCAGCGAGTCACGCGCACCCTGTTCCCCCCTCACGCTGCCCATGAAAACTTTGTCAGAGTTCATGACTGTATGTGCGAGCATGTCAAGATGCCTCACGGTGTGCGGCACATCCTGGGGTTCAACGATGGGCCCTCCGTTCACATCCAGATGCGCTGTAGCGTGCACCAGGCGTACCAGGTCACGATAATCATCCATACTCCCCCGCCTGCGGCCTCTTAAGCTGTCAATTACAAAAGGAGGGCCGTAGCCAGGAGCAAACACCTGGTGTTCCCCTCCCAGTGTCACGTTTCTTTCAGGGTTCCGTGCGTAAATGGTAAACTCCGGTGGAGCTGAGGAAAGCGCATTTTCCAAAAGCCGCTGGGGTATGAACACTCGGTTCCCCATCACAAGGGCGCCGTGTTGTGCGAAAAACTCCCTCGCCTTCGCATGGAGGATATCCACACCCGCTCTTTCCAGGATCCGGACTGACGCCTCATGTATTCTGTGACATGACCAATCCATATCCCACGTACGCAGCGAGCCCATATCCTTCATCTCCTAACTTCCTAATTATGCCTCGAGGCGGCCTTCCCGGTACGCCCTCAGATACTCCATTGCGTATTCATCGTGTCCGACAAGGACCTCCGATGCGTAAAGCAGGGACATCAGAGATTTATCCAGCGGGTCTATGATGAGCGCATCCATGCCTGCCGCTACGGTCATCACCATAAACGCCCTATTTAGCAGTTTGCGTACGGGCAGGCCGTACGAGACGTTGGATAACCCGCACACCGTGCGGACCCCCGGGAAGCGCGACTTTATCGCAGATATGGTTTGGAGCACTTCGAGACCATACGTGCTGCCCGAGCTGACGGGCTTAACGAGAGGGTCAAAGAAGATGTCTTCCGGCGCGATGCCTGCATCGAGCAGTGCAGGGAGCAGTCGGTCCACTACACGCAGCCGGTCGTCCACGCTTTCTGGCATTCCTTCATCTCCGAGACAAAGCGCGACCACCCGAGGCTTATACTCCCTGATCAAAGCGAGCACGTCGTTAAACCGTTCGCTCTCTGCGCTGATGGAGTTCAGCATTGCGCGGCCCTTGTGCGTACGAAGCGCAATTTCCATGGCTGCAGGATTGGGCGTATCGATACACAGAGGTACATCCAAGTGTTCATTCAAAAGCAGCACCAGCCACTTTAAATACTCGGGCTCAAGTTCCATCATAGTGGCAGCATTCACATCGATATATGCGGCGCCGGCCTTGTTCTGTGCTATAGCCTCTTTGACCAGCGCGTCGCCGTCTTTGTTTTTCAGCATTTCTGCTATTGCCTTCCGGCTTGAGTTGATCCGTTCTCCTATCACTAACATTAAAAGCCCCGTCCTTTCATTTCAATGTCACGCTGGCAGGCCAAGAACGCCACCTGAGATATGCGTTCGCCTGGACGGAACACCAGGAAGTCCTCGTTCCAATCCTGCGCCACCAGCCTTTTGAGCAAAAGGGTAGATCCC
>DYEP01000180.1 GCA_020725675.1 Symbiobacterium sp.
GCCTCGGCAGGACTTGCACCTGCTAGAACGCACCACCTTTCACGGCACACGCTAACGGACAGCGGCTGACCGGCGCCGGTACAATGCCTACGAGAGATACGCCGAACCGGGTCGCGTCCGGTCGAGCCGCTGGTTAGACGAGCGGCCCTCCGACGCACAACGGGTTTCGGTGAGCCGTATGGCAAAACCTGCCGGAAGCGGGTAGTCAGAGGCCATCTCACTCCCTTGCGTTTGGTTTTGCCTGTGACCCCTCGAGAGAAGGAAGCGGTCTCATGTGGCCCGGGAGAAGGAAGAGGCTTCCTCCCGGCCTCGGTGGACGATGTCCCGCGAGAAAGAGGTCAGAAAGAAGGTGCCCTGGTCTTCTGAGCTTCCTGCGGCCGTCTAACGGGTTGCCGTTCACCTGCGCCAGCCGTTGCCAACCGGACGGGCCTCCGGACGCCGGCGTCAGGTGGAACGGCTGGTTAGGCCTCGCTCTGGCGCCTTGTCTCTGTCACCTGTTCTCAAGGCCGCTTTCTGCCCAATCCGTCGATTGCCCTTTTCCGGAGGCAGGGGTTGTTAGGGAAGATCCGTTGGTCAAAGAGCCTACAATCATCCGGATTACAGTGGCCGAATACGCAACCAATGAACTTTGACATGGTGGGTGCACATAGGTATCTTAGCAATGTGTGGGGCCATTGGCTAGAGAAGGGATGTGAGGGAATGGGAAGGATGTCAAAGCCAGGTCGTTTGTTGATAGGGTGTTTGGTTTTCTGCGTAGCCGTTTTCTCGACCTCCGCTGGCATTCAAGCTAAGGGAATGCAAGGGGGTGATACTGAAGCAAAGGTCTACGACGCGAGCTTGGCCGAGAAACTCGAAGGGGCTTTCCTGCAGCGACTCGGTCAACAGGAATTGAGGGGGAACCTGCCGAATGTGGAAGACGGTGTCACCATTCTCGGAACTGCTGTGGGCGACACTAGAGTGTGCTTCGGCTGGACTACCTCAGGATACACATACCTGGACGATACAGAGCAGGGCATAGCCAGGAGCATCTGGGACGTGCTACTGTCAATCGTGAGCTACTTTGTGAACACTGCAGGGAATATCATTCTGGATGTCGCAAGTTTCCTAGGTGTAACATGTGACAGAGACCAAGGGGCCACCTCTCGTCTGCTTCACTCCTATCGATACATAACCAAGTACGCTCAGGTGTACGAGCCGTCTCTGGAATGGAAGACATGGTACACCTCAAGGAGCAGGGAGTGGTATCGGCACGAGTACGCCTCTTTTGTGAACACCTTGGGCGACACCGAGACCGACACGATCGACTACACATATACGAGAGGGTACTCGCCCATCAACACCGACTGGTGTCGTTGCTCACGCTCTTTGGCCGCCCCTTGCTCATATAGCGTGGCCGCCTGAAGGCGGTGAGGAGGCCGCCTAGGGCTTCCCCCTCACCGCGCCAGTCCCTTCCAGTTCACCCGCCCAGATCGTCCTGGAACTCCGC
>DYEP01000027.1 GCA_020725675.1 Symbiobacterium sp.
CCCGGAAGCCTCTGGCTTCAGCCAGGGGAGGTTCACAGACTAACAAACATTCATATTCTTCAATTGCGCCTTTTCAGCAGCGGTTTTGCTTCAAGTTTCGTTATTGTATCGACTCTCGAGGTATTCAATGGCTCGATCTAGTCGTCGAATTGTCTCTTCTTTCCCTAGTAACACCATTATATCAAATAGTCCCGGTCCTACCGTGCGCCCTGTCAGCGCTAACCTGGTGGGGTGAATTAATGCTCCACCAGAAATCTGAAGCCTGTCGATTACTTCCCTGTATGCCCGCTCGGTGTTTTCGAGATCAAAGTTATCCACTCCTGAAAGCGCCTTGCGTCCCGCCCTGAGGATCCGTATTACATCAGAGGAGCCGAAGTGTTTTCTTTCTCCTTTTTCGTCATAGCTGAAAACACCGGAGAAGAAGTAACTGGAGGCCTCTGCCAATTCGGCCAGGGTCTTTGCCCGGTCTCTCAGCACCGCTACTATCTTCCTAAGATCCATCAGACTGCCTTGAAAACCTGCAGAACGGTAGTAGGGCAGTGCACGCTCGACAATTACGTCAAGGTTCATCTCCCTGAGGTAGTGTCCGTTCATCCATGTGATTTTCTGTATATCGTATATCGCCGGAGTTTTTGACACTCGTTCAAGGGAGAACTGCCGAATCATTTCGTCTTTGTCCATGAATTCTGATCCGCTTTCTGGTGACCATCCAAGTAGTGCCAGGTAGTTTAACAACGCCTCGGGCAGGTATCCCTCAGCCTGGAATTCTCCTACACTTATGGCGCCGTGTCTCTTGCTCAACTTTGTTCTATCGGGAGCCAATATCATAGGGACGTGGGCAAATTTCGGCACCGGAAGACGGAGAGCATTGTAGAGCATGATCTGTCTTGGTGTATTTGACAGATGCTCATCCGCCCTAATAACGTGGCTTATGCCCATAAGGTGATCATCTACCACGCAGGCGAAGTTATACACGGGCAGACCGTCGGATTTTAGTACTACAAAATCACCTATCGTCAGGTTATCAAATGCAACGTCGCCGTGAATGAGGTCGCTGACCACCGTGGCACCTTCATCAGGTGTTCTCAGCCTCAGTACCGGCCGTCTTCCCTCTCTCTCAAATTGGCTAATCTCTTCCCGTGTCAAGTACCTACAGCGTCCATCGTACCTGGGCGGCAACCCTTCCTTTCGTGCACTCTCCCGTCTTGCGGCAAGCTCCTCGGGTGTACAATAGCACCGGTATACTGCGCACGACTGTACCAGCCTGTCCGCAAATTCCCTGTGAATCTCCCGCCTTTGTGATTGGAAATAGGGACCGCAGGGCCCACCTATCAGCGGGCCTTCGTCCCAGTCTAGTCCAAGCCATCTGAAGCTCTCCAGTATCTGAGAAACCGAATCCTCTACAGTGCGTTCAGCATCCGTATCTTCTATCCTGAGTATGAACTTCCCACCATGATGCCTTGCGAAGAGCCAGTTAAATAAGGCCGTTCTGGCCCCGCCTATGTGGAGGTATCCTGTGGGAGAGGGCGCAAACCTGACTCTGACTGTCAACACCACACCATCCCTTTCGACGTTAAGAGACCTCACATCGTTTAAGTAGCGTCTCCCAGTTCTTATCCACGTACTCCTGGAATTGGTCAATAAGGTGGCGGTTTTCAGGCTTAAAGAGATGCCTGAACCTGCCCTGATGCTTGAGCCATTCCTCAACTGGCTTCTTTTCCTTTGGCTTGAAGGTAAGATTCCACTTACCGTCTTCTACTTCATACAACGGCCAAAAGCAAGTATCCACAGCAAGCCTCAGGAGAGAGATGGTCTCCGATGTCTCTGTCCTCCATCCTCGAGGGCACGGGGCGAGCACATTGATAAAAGCAGGTCCTTTTACAGCCAGAGCTTTCTTCATCTTCTTGATAAGGTCTGTGAAGTGGCTTGGGGAGCCCTGGGCCACATATGGTATGTTGTGAGCTGCCATGATGGCTGTGAGGTCCTTTCTGTGCTGCAGCTTGCCCGGAACCACTGCCCCGGCGGGAGAAGTAGTGGTGTCAGCACCTAGCGGTGTAGCGCTTGATCTCTGTACACCAGTATTCATGTAAGCGCCATTGTCATAGCACACATATACTATGTCATGTCCTCGTTCCATCGCGCCAGAGAGTGACTGGAAACCTATGTCATAGGTACCCCCGTCTCCGCCAAATGCTATGAACTTGAAGTCTTCCTTGACCTTGCCCTGTCTCTTAAGAGATTTGTAGGCAGCTTCCACACCTGATATGGTCGCGGCAGTATTCTCAAACGCATTATGGATCCAGGAACAATTCCACGCCGAATATGGGAATATGGAAGTGGAAACCTCGAGGCATCCGGTAGCATTCGCGATTACAACCGGGTTATCCAGCGCAGAGAGAAGCTGTCTTACCGCAATAGGTGCCCCACACCCCGCACAGAGACGGTGCCCTGGAGTAAGGATATCCGGCTTCTTTGAGAGCTCCTTGAGGTTTACAGACATCGATCATCCCTCACTCTCTGACGCCCAGGTGCGTAACAAGATCTGCAGCGTCTCCGCCCCGAGCTATCATTTTTGTCTCAGCAAACACCCGTTTAATCTCATCTATCCCTAAATCCCTTCCCCCAAGGCCATAAATATATCCGGAAATCCTCGGCCTTGTCTCCAGGTCATATAGTCCAGCCCGAATTTCAGAGAACAGCGGACCTCCAAACCCGCTGAAGGAGTCTGCTCTGTCCATCACAGCCACAGCCTTCACCTTCCCGAGTACCTGCTGAAGCGCTTTATAGGGGAACGGCCGGAATACTCTGAGTTTTAACAGTCCTACCTTTTCGCCAGCAGCGCGCAGCTCGTCCACAACAACGCGGGTCGTACCTGCAGCAGACCCCATTATCACCACGGCGTATTCTGCATCATCCATCCTGTACGCTTCGAATAGCTGGTATTCACGGCCCGATAGTTTCCTGTACTCTTCCGCCACCTCGAGAATGACCGGAAGCGCATCCTTCATGGCCTCCGCTTGTTGCTTTTTGTGCTCGAAATAGTAATTCTGCAAATCCAACGGCCCGTACATGACCGGACGTTTTGTATCAAGTAGCGAGTAATCAGGTGTATATTCTCCGATGAATGTCCGCACCTCTTCATCCTGGAGTATCTCCAGGTTTTCCATGCCATGGCTTGTGATGAAGCCGTCCTGGCAGACCATGACCGGAAGCATTACACGTTTGTCCTCCGCTATTTTGACTGCCTGCAAAAGGTTATCGTATGCTTCCTGGGCGTTTTCCGAGTAAAGCTGTATCCATCCGGAATCACGAGCCCCCATAGAATCACTGTGATCGCAGTGTATATTGATGGGTCCCGATAAAGCCCTGTTTACCACCGGCATTACAATCGGCAGTCTGAAGGATGCCGCGATATACACCACTTCCCACATTAACGCCAGCCCCTGCGAAGACGTGGCAGTCATTGCTCTTGCACCAGCAGCCGCGGCGCCGATTGTAGCACTCATAGCACTATGTTCGCTTTCAACGGTCACCAATTCAGTCTTCACCTGACCGTCGCTGACAAAACTAGCAAAGTACTGAACTATGTCAGTTTGGGGAGTAATGGGGTAGGCGGCCACAACATCAGGGTTAATCTGTCGCATACCCAAGGCAATCGCTTCGTTCCCGGTAAGGGCCACTCTCTTGCCCATTTGTGTACCTCCTCTTTCTTCAGTCCTCTTCAATGTCTGCCTCGCTTACCATCTCGAAAGCATTCTCTTTTGCCGGACATTCCGCGCGGCAAATTCCACATCCCTTGCAGTGCTTGTAATCTATGCCTACCATTTTCCCGTCCTCTACAATAATGGCTGCATCAGGACAGAACACCCAGCACCTCAAGCACTGAATGCATTTCTCTTTTGACCACAAAGGTCGAAACGACCTCCAGTCACCCGTTTCGTAATCCCTCGCAGAGCCGGTGTCCAGCACAACCCCGCCTCTTGGGAGCTCTTTCCATCCGAGCTCCTTCTTTTGTCCTATCTTCTGCTCAGGATTTGTCATCGTCACTTTGCACCTCCTGGTAAGCCCGTTCGATGGCCTTCAGGTTGCCCTCTATCACCGCAGGCTTGCTTTTGAACTTGTGTTCCAGGTTGCTGCGCATCAGTGCCATAAACTTCTCAAAAGGCATGAGGCCTGTCGCCTTTAGCAACGCACCCATCATGGGCGTGTTCGGGATATCTCTGCCTATGGTATCCATGGCAATAGCGCTCGCATCTACAGTCATGACACGGCCTTTTTCCATCTTGAGGCGTTTTCGGATCTCTGCCGGGGACTTGGAGGTATTGACCAAAATCACACCGTTTTCAGGCAGGCCCTCTGTTACGCCTGCTTTCCCGATGAGTGTCGGGTCCAGGACTACAACAACTTCGGGTTCGGTGACGTGGCAGTGCACGTGAATGGGTTCATCACTGATCCTGTTGAACGCTAGGATAGGGGCACCCATGCGTTCGGGTCCGTACTCAGGGAAGCCTTGAATAAACTTGCCCGCTTCGGACGCAGCCTCTGCGAGCAATATGGCAGCGGTTTTCGCACCTTGCCCTCCCCGAGCATGCCACCGGATCTCCATCAGTTTGGCCATTTCAGTTCCCCCTTCGTTTGCCCATAGGAAATCCGTACAGGCCTGTGGGCAAAGCATTTTGGATACTATTTCATGATGCACAAACTCACCAACGGGCAGGCCTTATCCTGCCCGGCAATAAACTTACTATCACTGTATATAAGGCTAGAATATATATATTTATTCATGCGGCTTGTCCAAGTAATGGTTCCAGTTAACCACCCTCATTAGTGTAACAAATCACATACAGCGGCGTCAAGCAACACGCCTTTTACAGTATATTTTGAACAATGTAAAGAAGTCCCAGACCGGGAAAACCTAGATAACCCACACAGATTGCGGTAACAGGGTTAATGGGCAAGTGAAATCCGGCAAAACCCAGTGCTAAATTGAAGATCCAAATGCACGCGGCCCCCAGCACCCCTCGGTAGATTACCCCTACCGTGTATTTAGCCGGTACTATTAATAATCTAATCACTGCATAAAGAAAAAGCAACCCGAAGATGTAGGTAAAGACCAACCCCAAGTCCAAAGTGAAGCACCTCCTGCATTATCTATATAACGGGAGGTAAACAGATATGCCCTACATCGGGAACGGGATGCGGATTTGGTGTTCTTTAGCCTTCTTAAGAAGGTAAGTGTAATGAAGCTGCGCTGCCTCCAGGCGGTAAATCGCATGGTCTACAAGTTCGGGGTCTGAAACGTTGTTGAAGTATTCCTTGGCAAGCTGCCATTGTTTCCAAGCCTGGTTCACTGCCGCCACATACTCCTCGGTTTTATCCGGAGCCTTCTCCTTGGCCCCGCTAAACTTCCGGATAAGTTCTTCCACTCTCATGGTCATCCTCCTCACGGCCCATTCTACGCTGATGTGTGATTGGGCGTGACTTACCTTTCTCAATAGAAGGATAACCATGTAAACTGGGATGTATTCCCTGATCAACCACTTTCGCGCTCAGTATTCCCTTCGGCCTTCAAGTGCCCTGGTCAAGGTGACCTCGTCTGCATATTCCAGCTCGGTGCCTACGGGTAGTCCCCTGGCGAGCCTGGTGATTTTGATGCCCGACTCTTTAAGAAGCCTCGTCAGATACATTGCAGTCGCTTCTCCCTCAATATCAGTGCTGGTCGCCAGTATGACCTCGACCACTTCGGGAGCCTTCAGACGCGTAAGCAATTCCTTGATTCTGAGCGTTTCAGGACCTCTCCCTTCCATAGGCGAAATGGCTCCGTGAAGCACGTGATATAAGCCACGGAACACCTTCACTTTTTCGATGGCCACTACATCCCTTGGGTCTTCCACGACACATAGTATGGTTTTATCACGGGTCCTGTCGCTGCAAATTACGCACGGGTCCACATCAGTTAAGTTAAAGCATACAGAACAATACTTCATCTTTTCCTTGGCCTCGACGAGCGCAGCAGCGAGGGCCGCCACATCACCGGCAGGCCTGTAAACCAGGTGATATGCCAATCGCTGCGCGGTTTTTGGTCCCACCCCAGGAAGCTTGGTAAGCTCGTTGATCAATCTGTTAATAGGATCTGGATGGCGCATAGCACACCTCAGAATAGGCCCGGAATATTCATCCCGCCGGTGAGCTTCTTCATCTCTTCTTCAAGCATCTCCTGGGCTTTTCTGATCCCCTCGTTCACAGCAACGAGAATCATGTCAGACAGCATATCCGGATCTTCAGGGTCTATGGCATCAGGTTGTATAATAAGGGATTTGACCTGCAGATCCCCTCCGACTATTACCTGCACCATGCCTCCGCCCGATGATGAGGTGACCGTTCTTTGCCTGATCTCTTCCTGCAGTTTCTCCATATCCTGTTGCATCTTCTGAACCTGTTTCATCATCTTGTTTATGTTGAATCCGCCCATGTGCTTGCTCATTACAAAACCTCCTCGTCATTGTCTAGTTCCAGGATCTCTCCTCCGAATAGGCTCAATGCCCGTTCAAGTAAGCTTGGCTCGCCCTTCGGCCCCCCGGTGGGGTTGCTCGCCGTGTCTCCTTCTGCGTTTGTTGCGGGTTCCAACGCAAATTCCACTTTCA
>DYEP01000181.1 GCA_020725675.1 Symbiobacterium sp.
AGCCTCTGGCTTCAGCCAGGGGAGGTTCACAAACCCCGGTCCGTGCTCATAGGAGGGCTCGGCGTGGGCTACTCGACGCAGGAAGCGCTGAGGTGGCCTACAGTGGAGAAGGTGACAGTGGTGGAACTGTCAGCCTCTGTTGCGCGGTGGAACCGGACTTACTTTTCTTCCAAGAACGGTAACTGCCTTAGCTCTCGCCGCGTAGAGCTGGTGATCGGTGATTTTGTGCGTTACATACGGGAATGCCCGTATTCGTATGATGCAATTGTATGCGATACGGATAACGGTCCTGACTGGCTCTTCACGGAGAGTAATGCGTGGCTGTACGGGCGGGAAGGGCTTTGTGCGACAAGAACCGTGCTTGCTCCCGGCGGTGCGGTATCAATTTGGAGCATCTCCCATTCCCCGGACTTCTTTCGGGTACTTCAACACGTATTTCCCCACGTCCGCATGCTAAAGGTCGATGATAACTGGCTTTACCTGGCCAGAACTTTGGCAGAAAGGGGCCGACTGGAGGTGAACTCTTGATACAGACTGCAGGCCTTTTGTGTTCGTTCGCGGTGATACTGGGGCTTAGCTCCAGGCGGTTCAACCTGGGCTTAAGTCTTGTGGCCGGCGGGATGGTCATCGCGGTTACAGCCCGTATGAGTGTGGCGGACATCATCAGAGTTGCGTACACCAGCGCACTGGATCTCTCCACTATCAGGCTGGCCACATCGGTATGTGCCATCCACCTGCTAGGGTATATGATGAAGAGGTCGGGGCTGTTGGACAGGATGGTAAATGACCTTACGCTCATCATACGGGATCCCCGGGTGCTGACGGCGGCACTTCCCATGGTCGTCGGCATGCTGACAGTACCTGGTGGGGCGATCATGTCCGCGCCTATGGTAGAGCGCTCCGGTGAGAGGGCGGGTATGGACAAGCTCAGTATGGCGGCGGCAAACTTGCTTTTTCGGCATTTTTGGTACTTTGTCTACCCGCTGCACCCGTTGTTCATCCTGGTCGCTGATTTGTCGGGGCTCACCGCGGGCGAACTCATACGATATTCGATCTGGCCTACCATCGTGGGGGCTGCTGTGGCCGCAGCGGTGTGCTTTAGAGGTTCCAGGAAAGCGCTTTCTGATGAGGGGCGGCCTTCCTTGAAGCTTCTTGCTGCCTTCGCTATTGATTGCTCTCCAATACTGGCCATTATCCTTACCTATTACGTTCTGCGGCTTGAATTTGTATTGGCAGCCGGAGCTGGTGTCGCCACCGCCGGTTATTTCCTCAGACGAGCGTTCAGGGGACAACCTCCAGTTGCGTTTATAAAGGAACTAGCCCAGCACATCGACCTCAAGCTGGCGCTAACTATAGTAGGCGTCATGGTACTAAAAGGTTATGTAATGAATTCTGGGTCGGTTGAGCTGGTAGCAACTACCATGACCAGCGCGGGGTTTCCCATCATCGCGCTGGCGGTGGTTATTCCCTTTGCAGCGGGGCTTCTAACCGGTACCAACTATCCCGGGGTGGGCATCGCGTTTGCGGTGTTTGGGCCAGTACTTGATACCCATGTTCTGCGAGTGGCATATTACGCCCTAGTTTTCGTGTGCTCCATCGCTGGATACTTGCTGTCGCCGGTACACCTCTGCTACGTGCTGACCAGGGACTATTATGACGTATCAATGGGAACACTCTTGAAGCGGGTGGCGGCACCCGTGCTGTCTATGGTGGGCGCAGCCACCCTAATGGTGCTCATACTGTCTGCCCTCGGGTAGCCTCGTGTATGAGTAGGTCACGCATGAAGTCTATAACCGCCGGGCCTATGTCCCCTCTCCTTACTGCAAAGAGGATGTTCGCTTTTATGAATCCGACGGGGTTACCTACATCGTGTCGTTCGGCGCTTGGAATCAGCGCGTATACGGTCCGCTTCCTCGCCAGCTGCCGGAGCGCATCGGTGAGCTGGATTTCTCCGCCCGAACCGGGGCCTGTGGCTGAAAGCAGGGGAAAGATATCGGGGGTGAGCACGTACCTGCCTGCGACGGCGAGGTCCGACGGCGCGTCGAGCACGCGCGGCTTTTCCACCAGGTCTTGCACTTCAAACAAGAAGTCGGAAAGCGGGCGGGCATCGACGATTCCGTAATTTGATACTTCTTGCTTGCTTACGCGCTGGGCAGCCACCACCGGACCGCCGAGGCTGTCGAAAATCGATGCCAATTGAGCGAGGCAGGGAGTCTGGCCGCAAAAGACTTCATCTCCGAGGAGCACTGCAAAGGGGTCATTCCCTACATGGCGTCTTGCCAAGAGCACAGCATGGCCCAGCCCAAGCGGTTCCTTTTGGCGGATGAAGTGAACATCTGCCAAATTTGAAATATCTCTCAGCGCCTTGGCCATTTGGTGTTTTTCCGCATGTTCAAGCAGGCATTCAAGATCCACAGAGCGGTCGAAATAGTCCTCGATGGCGCGCTTCCCCCGGCTGGTTACGAACAGGATGTCGCTGATGCCCGACGCGACCGCTTCCTCGACTACATAGTGGATTACGGGGACATCCACGATTGGGAGCATCTCCTTGGGTTGCGTCTTTGTAACGGGCAAGAACCTCGTGCCGAATCCCGCGACAGGTATGACAGCCTTCTCCACTCTCACATCTCTCACTCCATCGGGCCTTAGGTGTTGGGTCATGCATGCTTGCCTATAAAGCAGGTTTTCTGCGGCCTGATAGAGAACATACGGTATTGGATTCGTGAGATATATTATGCAAACACCACGGAAGGAGTGCCCACATGCCTTTTAGTTCAAATAAAGGGAACTTTTCAAGAAACTGTTCTTGAAAAGTTTAAAGTTTGGACACGACGGAAGCGGTTTTTTCGTGTATGGTATTGACAGGGGACAATATTACGAGAATCGGAGGGAACGATTTGGAACAAAAAAGTATTAAAAAGAGGGAGATAAGACCTCATGTCATAGCTGTCGCCTCACTGATTATCGCCGGGATCATAATTACGTCCATTGCATTCCTGCTGAACAGCCAATCCGATGTGGTCGCTGTCGTAAACGGAGAGAAAATCACGCGCGATGAGCTCTACAAACTGATGTATGCCAAGATCGGACGGGACACGCTTGAAGAACTCATTTCGGATAAACTGGTCATGCAGGAAGCGAAGAAGCGAGGAGTGTCAGTGAGCGAGGAAGAAATCGCCAGGGAAATCGACAGGGTAAAGAGGAACTTCTCGTCCGAAGCCGAGTACTACTATACTCTGGCAATGTATGGTATGACTGAAGATGATCTGAAGAATCACTTCCGGACGGACCTCCTGGCAAGAAAGATCATTGCCCTGGACATCAAACCCACTGAAGAGCAGCTTAAAGCATATTTTGAGGACAACAAGCACCTGTTCGCTCACGGCGAACAGGTAAGAGCAAGGCACATTCTGGTTGCCACTGAGGAAGAGGCAAAAGAGGCGAAGCGAAGACTCGCCGCCGGGGAGGACTTCGCCGACCTGGCTGACGAGCTCTCACTTGACTCGTGGTCTGCCGCGCGAGGCGGTGACCTCGACTACTTCGAATACGAGGACATGGATCCGGCGTTTGCCGCGGTCGCGTTCGCCCTGGAGATAAGGGAGATCTCCGAACCTGTAGAGACGGTGTACGGCTGGCACATCATCCAGGCGATGGACAGGAAGGCGCCCTTTGACCCGAGCTTTGAAGAGGTGCGTGACCAGGTGTTGGACTCCTATATGGATTCGCAGGTATCGGACCTGGCCTACAGCTGGATGCAGGATTTAAGAGCGGCGGCCAAGATCGAGTATACATCAAGCCGATAGATTCTGTCTGAATGCGACACCCGGGCAAAGCCCGGGTTTTTGTTCTTCTACCAGCATAATGGGTCCAAAAAAACCTGTCAGACAACCAGTTTTGAAGCATGGAACGCGCCGCAAGCGAACCGGGTTGTCTTTCCAGGTGAGGAAGGCTACAGCGACTGGTCTTAGCCGGAGCTATCTACAGGCGCCTACGCGTGGCAGTGCGAGAGGGACAGCGCTGACCAACTCAGCGCTGCCCTGCTTTTTTCAGGCAGTGACGGTTCGGGTGCGGCCTACTGTATCCCTGCAAGATGCGTGCGGGAAGTATTCGGTGAAGATCCTGTAGTACAGCAGCTCTTCTTTTGAAGCAAACTGCCTGTTGAATCTACGTTGCTCACGTGTGAGCTCACGGTCTGAGATACACTTTTCTGCAAGTGCGCTCATTACCGTTCCGGTGTCAGAGCCCTGGTAAAACTTTTGTTTCTTTCTCCACGTGATGGAGGCGGGCAGGTCCTTCTCAAATGCGCGGCGCAGTATCCATTTTTCAACCTTGTCCTGCCCGTGAATCTTCCAGGACAGAGGAATGGAGAAGGCAAATCGTACAACCTCCTCGTCCATGAAAGGCATTTCTGCTTCAAGGGAGTGAGCGGCGGTCATCCGATCCACTCTCTGAAAACCACCGGAATGACCCGACATAGTGAGCTCTAAGAGCTCTGCTTTGAGTTCTTCTCTTGATTCAAATTTCTTTAGGTAAGCGTACCCGCCAAATAGTTCATCAGCTCCTTCGCCGCAGAATACTACCTGGCACCCGGAGCGTGCAGCCAGCCCGGCTACCAGATAGTTGGCGAGAGCGCTTCGGACCAGGTACGGGTCGAACGACTCGAGGTGATAGATGACTTTTGGTAAGATCTCCACAAGCTCTTCCTCACTGAAGACGTGCTCATAATGCTCCAGCCCAAGGTGGGACGCGACTTCTTTTGCGCACCGGAGGTCGGGGCAACCCCTATTACCTACTGCAAAGGTGGGAAGGCCGTGGCTTGCGGCCACCGCAGCGACAATGCTTGAGTCAAGCCCACCGCTTAAGAAAATGCCGGCTCCCTGTCTGCACCGGCGTTCAAAAGACTGCTGCATGAGCAGTCGGAGCCGCGAGATAGCAGCTTCTGCGTTCCGGTTCTCCGACTCAAAGTAACGGGGAGTGAAGTACTTGTGGAACTTGCCTGCGTACCAGTAATACCCGGGAGGGAACAAATAAATCTGTTCAGTGAGAGAAACGAGCCCCTTGAGCTCTGAACTGAAATACTTTGCGCTTCCTGATTCGCCCCAATACAGGGGTTTTAAGCCGAAGGGATCTCTAGCAAGTAAAATGCCTTCATCCCACAGGATCATGAAGGTGAAGTTGCCAAAAAGGGGGAATATGGCCTTTTCGCGCTCTTTGATGAAAGATTCCAGCAGTTCTTCGGGGAAGACGCGCACCTGCTCGTTTCCCGCAAACCGGTAAATGCGGCCGTCTACAAAAATAGAATGACTTCCGATGGTTGCCGTCTCTTCCGTTCCGTCAGAGGATAGCCCGACACATCCCGCCTCGACTTTCGGGAGATGGCAAAGCCTCTTCATCTTTGGTCCCCTGTGAGCCAGTGTGTCCAAGACTTTTGCCGCGAGCCCCTGTCCGGACCGGACGCCGACCACTGCGGCGATGCCACTCAATAGAAATCCTCCTTTCGGATCCATGATAGATACCCGTCACTCAAATTGTAACGCAATTGGGGGGTTGGGTCAAGGAAACCACGTGGTAAGCCATTAAGGAGGCAAATTGATGAGAGAATCTTAATCCTACCAGTTGGGGGTATCAAATACGTCTTCCACCAGTGTTCGTTGCAGGGTGAATGTGGACTTCACGTTGTAGACGTGAATGGTATCTACAGCGATGGGACGCCACTCCCGGATGTGAAGTATAGCCATGCTATACGGGACCTCGCGTGGAACGGTGATTCCGCGCAATCCCGCCGCTCCCGTAGTTCCCGGGTTGATCAGGATACTGCGTTCACCACGCTCAATTCCGAAAGAGTGAGAGTGCCCTGAGACTACCACAGGTACCGTGCCGATGAACTCCCTGCCCAGCACTATGTTGTGTATAACCAGTATCAGAGGGGGCACCGCGCTTTCGGCAAGAGCCCTTTTCGTGGCGGCACGCTGTCTGGCAATGCCAGCATCCGAAACGGTGGCCAGGGAGGTATTCGCTCCGTCATCTGCGACGCCCAGCACCGAAATGCCGCTTACACGTTCGAGCTGCCCATCGAGCACGATGACGTTTCTTACGTTTCGGAGGTGCTTTATGATTTCGGGTGATTCGTGGTTGCCGGGGGCGATCAAGTAAGGTACACCGAAATCTTCAATGCGCCTGGTGATTGAGGCTTCGATAGCAGTTCCCCAGTCGGTAAGATCCCCTGCGTCGATAATGAATGATATATCGAACACCTCTACCGCACGCTGTATGAAATCCATGGCAGCAGGGTTATTATGGATGTCAGAGACCATTAATATCCGGGTGTCTGCTCTCACTCTGCCCAGTGGTTCGAGCCTGTCGATGGCACCGAACAGCGTGGAGAGATTTTCTGCAAGCATTGCGAGCTTTGTGCCCAGCTCGTCTATTCTCACCACGCTCTCCTCAAGGAGGCCGGTCATCCATGGCGCAGCCTCCAGCACCCCGAAATATTGGGGATTGGAAAACCCATTGATATCATATGTTGCCCACGAAAGCAAAAGGAGGCTTCCCATGGCGACTGACGCTACGAGCACACCGAAGATAAGGCTTCGCCTCCTGGTGACGCCGAGCAGCCGCACCCCGATCCCCCCACCGATAGCGGACAGTAAGAGCACGCGCAACATGAACCAGCGTACGATCCGACGGAGTCCCCGGGTGACCTTCTGTACTACTGCCTGCCTGTCGCCTACTTCTGCTACCGCCTCCGCAAGAAGGTTTGGGTCTACGTTTTCCAGGGTAATTTTGAGTTCGAGGGGGGTCCTGTGGGTAATGGCACGAATGCGTCCCACAGGCGGTATCACGACCTCCGTCTGACCTCGGTCAAAGATGCGGAGCGCAAGACCCACTTGGAACGCATCTATATAATAGCTGCTGGCGCTTCCGAGCGACACCAGCACGAACATGCCCACCAGGGAGAACAGGATGTAGACAAGGGTTTCATTCCTGCCGAAGCCAAGCCGCATACGGATACCTCCAGGAGATCTAGTCTGCCCTGATCAGGGTAATACTAGAGCACAGGGGGTGTCTTTGTGGTAGATGCGTTGTTTTTGAATATAGTCTTGGGCATCGCCATGGGTACGCTCGCACGCGTGCTTTTGCTCAGGCAGGATTACCGGCAGTATCCGTCTTATCCGAACGGGTTCTTGATCCAGACCTGGACGGGGTTCATCGCCTCTGCGCTAGGTGCGGTCGCTCTTCCCGCGCTGCTTACCCGAAACTTCATTGCAGTGACTTTTCTTGCCATGGCCATGCAACAGTTCCGGGGGATCAGGCAGATGGAGCGAACGAGCCTTCAAGATCTGGAGATGACGGAGTTTGTTCCGCGTGGTGCCGCATATATTGATGGTATAGCCAAGACGTTCGAGTCTCGCAACTACCTGGCCATGCTCGTTGGACTCATCACTACCTCCACTGCTCAGTTGACCCGAATTCCCAATGATTCAGTCAGGATGGCAGCGGCTTTAGCCCTCGGGTTTTCCACCTTCTTGGTACTGGCGTTCGTCTCACGTGGCAAGGTAGTGGGGGACATTGCCTCCGTATCGCCGGTGCAGATCCGCTTTGAGGGGTCTGACCTTTACGCCGGGGACATCTGGCTTATGAATGTGGGTCCGGCCAAAGCGCGGGATTTCATTGAAAGAGAAGGCATTGCGGTGCTGGTAACTCCCAAAAGACCGGAGTATGAAGTGGCCATCGCGAATTTTGGGCAGAGACAGGCCATGGCTGCGGAGGCTGCGAGGGCGCTCGGCCTCCGGCGTTACGTCACTACACGGAGGGATTTTGAAAAGGGTACCGTGGTGGTGTTCCTGGTGCCAGTCAAGAAAGACCCCGACGCGCTGGTGAAGGCCGTGGAACTGGTGCCGCTTTTGGAATCCTCCAAAAAAGAAAGTTCTGTAATGAAAGTGTTTGTGAGGTGAACTTCATGTCGGCCAAAGCTACAGAAAGGTCCATACTGGCTATGGTGGTTCCCAAGCACGTGGATCTGGTGGACGGCGGGGTACCTACGTTCCGCGTTGACGACCCGGACGCACGTGAAAAGCTAGCCATGGAGGTGGGCAGACTTCTCCGTGCGGACGTGTATCGGTTGGGAAATGACGCCTGGATCGTGGTACCCACCGTCAGGTCGTAACTTGCCGTGGGAGAGGATAATGCTTTATCCCACTTGTTGTTTTTTGTCCACACTGGTAGGATTTTTGTTGAAAGAAGAGTAGTGATTAATGATAATCTACTTACGCGGAGTTGAGGGGATTTGCCTTTCACGCTTGAAGCAGCGAAGAATACAGTGTGTGAGCGCATCACCAGGTCCGCTAGTGATGTCTGGGAGCTGGCCCAGGATCTTTTCGAAAACCCGGAGATCGGCAAGCAGGAGTACAGATCTGCCCGGGTGATCGCAGCGAGGCTTAAGTCGATGGGCTATCGCGTGGAAATGGGTGTGGCTGGGTATGATACTGCGTTTCTGGCAGAGTACAAGGGTGGTTCCGATAGGCCGCGCGTGGCATTGCTTGCCGAGTATGATGCACTTCCTGAGATCGGTCATGCATGTGGTCACAACCTGATCGCTGCGGGCACCTATGCAGCCGCACTCGGTCTTTCCGCCTTGGGGGACCAGCTGCCAGGTAGCGTAGTGGTCATTGGTACGCCAGCAGAGGAAACGGACGGCGCTAAAGTGGTAATGGTGGACAGTGGCATATTTTCTGAAATCGACGCAGCGCTAATGTTCCACCCATGTGATGAGACTGCGGTCAGAGCGGAGAGTCTGGCTCTGGATGCGTTGGAAGTGACCTTTTTCGGCCGAACTGTGAACCCTGCGATCGCGCCGGAGAAGGGGGCTAGCGCACTTCAGGCCGCAGTACAGTTGTTTGTGGGGGTGAATGCCCTGTCTCAGCACTTACCCAAGGACGTTTCCATACACGGCGTAATCATCGAAGGTGGCACGGCTGCCAACATAGTGCCGGATAGGTGTGTGGCCCGGTTTTACCTCAGGGCTGCCACGCGGCAGGTTCTGGACCACGCAGTGTCGCGTTTTCGAGATTGCGTGCAAGCGGCTTCGCTGATTTCAGGAACCACGTTCAGCATCGCGCCATACGAGCTCTCATTTGACAACATCGTTTCAAATCCCGTTCTTGAACGACTGATGGAGGCTAATCTGCGGCAGCTTGGCTTTCACGAGTTCTCTACGTCAAGACTCGGAGGCTCAACCGACATGGGCAACGTGAGCCAGGTGGTGCCTGCCATCCATGCGTATGTGGCTATCGCAGAAAAGGGTACAATCACCCATACTAAGGAGTTCGTGCACGCTGTAACCACTGACCGTGCAAGGCAGGCGACGATTCAGGCAGGATGTGCCCTTGCCATGACGTGTCTTGACCTGTTTTACAAAAAGGAACTGATCGAGGACGCAAAGCGCTACTTGCCGGATAGTGCTCCAAAGAAAACAGGCAGCGGCAATCATCTTTAAAACCGTCAAGCAGGTGACGGCTATCAAAACAAACAGGGGAGGAATAGGAGATGAAACAAGAGATACTGACAAAGAAAGCGCCTGCACCAATCGGGCCTTATAGCCAGGCGGTGAAAGCAGGGGGGTTTTTGTTCCTTTCAGGACAGATTGCTTTGGACCCAGTTACAGGGGCGATGGTGTCAGATAACGTACAGGTTCAGATCAAGCAGGTGATGGAGAACATAAAGGCGGTGCTGGAACAAGCGGGCCTCGGCTTTGACAGAGTTGTGAAGAGTACCATTTTCCTGGTGGATATGAATGATTTTACAGTGGTAAACCAGGTTTACGGCGAATACTTCAGCTCCATTCCTCCGGCGAGGAGTACTGTCCAGGTGGCCAAGCTGCCCAAAGGCGCACGGGTTGAGGTAGAAATGATCGCTGTGTGTCACTGATGATGCTGACGGGGCCGGAAGCACTCTGCCGGCCCCGGTGCATTATGGCTGACCGATTTTTCTGTTAAACTTTGTAACCCGGTCGTTTCTCGGACCAGGGTCGTGTACTTTGTACTGGGCTTTCTGCGATTTTTTCTCTCGTGGCACCGGCATGCCCGCAGATCTTGGCGTGTGCTCCGGGAGTAGCGGGTTTCCAATTCGCGTCATGTTGCCATCTTTCAATCTTTTCGCCACGTGTATTCACCCCCCGGTTATTCTACCCTTGCCAGGCTTAAGTCACACGCTCATTTACCCCGTGCCATTTTGGGAACAATAAACTTCAAAAGGGGTGAGTGCGATATGTCCTACGAAGAATACAAAGCGCTTCTTTTGAAAGAAAGGCGGGAAGTGGAGGAAAGGTTGAATCGCGGTGAGATGTACGGGCTCGGGAGCTCGATGCAGGACTCACTGGCCGAACTATCGATGCGAGACAATCACCCGGCAGATATAGGCGACGAACTCTTTGAGAGAGAAAAGGACCTCGGGCACAGGCGGCGTAACATGCGGTACCTCAGCATGATAGATGATGCGTTAAGAAAGCTGGACGAGGGTACGTACGGAAAATGCGAAAAGTGCCACAGGGAGATATCACCAGAGAGACTGCATGTAATCCCGTTTGCCCGCTACTGTACCAGGTGCCAGGCCGAGGTGGAACACTATGCCAAGGAGATAGGCGACATGACTCGACCTGTCGAGGAAGGCCTGCTCTATCCCCCGTTTGGAAGGACCAGTCACCCGGGCCAGGTTGAGTACGATGGTGAGGATGCCTGGCAGGACGTGGCGCGATACGGGACGTCTGAATCTCCAAGCGGAGAGATTGGCGCGTATACCTACGGGGATATATACACCCACTCGGACGAAGATCGAGGCTATGTCCAGGAAGTGGAGAAATACCCAAGAGAGGAGGATACTTGGGAAGCAGAAGGTGCCGATGAGAACTGAGGAATATCCCCGATCCTCAACCTTGGAGCGTGGATATTTAATCCTGTCTTCGTCTGAAGAACTCCTCCACTACGTCAGCAAAGAGCGTGATACCTCTTTCAGCAGATTCTCGCGCATTGGTGTGTGAGCCGACCTCAAGGAGGAGGGCTCTCGGGAATAGATCCTGATTGTAGTTGCCGCGGGCGAGAAAGATCCCCCTCACAAGGCCCGGGTGGATCTCGTCGGCGATGCTCTTCAGTTCCCTTGCGAACCTCCTGTTCACAGGCATGTTGGGATTTTGTCTTCCAAGAACGATGAGCACCTGCGTCACCCAGATGTCCCCGACCTTTTCGGCGTATACGGGCTGCGGCACCGCGTCGCGATGGATATCGAATATCGCCGCCGGAGAATCATTCTGTATGAGTGAAACAGCAGTACGCCTTGAGCGCCGGTACGCACCACGGTCGTGGGGCAAATGGAGCGTCTCGTCGTGGACGACGGTGAACCCCTTGTCTTTAAGCGCATCTGCGAAGGTACCGCCCACCTGGTGAATGCCTCCTGCTCCGTAAATGCTCGCAGTACCATCGCTGGTCACATAGGACTCGGCGTTATGGGTGTGGTAAACCCCAATGGTGGGGAAATCGGGCGTGTTGAGCTCCGGTTCTCTTTCATCAGGCGGCCTGAGAC
>DYEP01000182.1 GCA_020725675.1 Symbiobacterium sp.
AAAAGAAACTTCCCCTTCCTGGGCCAGAAGAATCCCGTTCAGATGTAAGAGCAAAGTGGACTTACCCGCCCCGTTCGGACCCAGAATGGCTGTCTTTCTGCCCTGATAGATAGTCAAAGACAATCGGTTCAGAGCTTGCGTACCGTCTTTATACCTGTAACTTAGATTCCTTACGGCAATTAAAACCACCCTAGATACCCCGCCATTCAGCAAATTTCAAAAACATCCCAAGAGCAATGATTGCTCCTCCGGCCACCCAATCCTTCAGCTTGGGCGAGCAATGCCCGCAGCAGATCTCCTTTCCGCGATAGCCGCGGGACAGCATAGCATAGTAAATCCGGTCGCTTCTTGAGGTAGCTCTGAGAAATAAGGCTGCCACCAGCAGGCCCAGGGTTTTCATCGTATGCCTGTGCAAGAAACTCTTTCCTTGTTGAAACCCCCTCGCTTTCTTGGCCATTTGCATTCTCCTGGTTTCAGCTACCAAGACCTCTAAATAGCGCAGGGTAAAGGCAATCAGACTCACCATAAGGGCTGGCACCTTCAGTTGCTGCAGAGCATATAGCAGTTCTCTTAACGGTGTAGTGACTACTAGCAGAGTCAGACTCATCGCCGCGTTCAGCACTCTTAAGATCAACAATAAGGACTTGAGTACTCCTTCTTCAGTAGCCTTGATTGAGATAAGCGGGGTAGCCAAGGTGAATAGTTCATTTCCTGGAGTGATGAAAGGGAAAAGGAGAATCATGAACCCGGCGAAAGGTACCAGCCAGAGCAAACGCTTCATCAGACTCCCCAGGGGTATGCCCGAGAGCAGAGCAGTCAACATCAAAACCAGTGTCCCTGTCAGCAAGGCAGCCGGGCTCTTGATAGTAGAGAAGACGACTATCAAACTGATGATAGACACCGTCTTTACCCTGACTTCCAGCCTTCCCAAAAAAGTGTCGCTGAGCCTTTCATCATAAGCTATAAATCCCATCTATTGACCACTCTTCTTAGTGATAATCAACTTGCCCAGTCCGTACATGGCAGCAAAAGCAAGCAGCGTTCCCAAGATACCTGCTAGCGATGTGGCTATGCCATCATGCTCGATTCCGGGAAACAAGTAATCCGGCATGGGTGAGGACAGGTAACTGGTAGCTTTATGCAAGAACCCTACGTCTTCTGCCACTCGTTCCAGCCCATCAGGACTGGAAGATGCAAACGGAGACAGAAAGCCGGCAATTGCCAGCGCAACGACCATGCCTAATAACCATTTCCCTTTCATATTCGGTCACCTCGTTGTAGACTTGCATTGGTAACATGAGCTTTGTTGAAGCCTCTTACAAACATAACCGCCACTGCAGTGATGATGCCCTCACCGATACCAATCAGTGCATGAACAGACGTCATGGCCGGTAACGCTACTGCCAAAGAAACTGTACCTGAAAATGCTAATTCAAAAGCAGTTGCAGTAGAAGCAGCCATCACTGACAACCATGCTGCCACAAAACTAGCCACATACTCATTTACTCTGAGTTTACCTGCCAGTCTGTAGGTAACATGAGCGACAAACACCGCTATTGTAGCCATATTAAGGATACCTGCCCCCAAGGCAGTTATACCTCCGTCTTGAAAGAACAGCGCCTGCACAATCAGAACAGTGGCCAAGACCAGACTGGCACTCCAAGGTCCAAGCAGCGCTGTGGCTAAAGCCGCCCCCAGCAAATGGCCTGATGTCCCTCCGGCCACCGGAAAGTTAATCATCTGTCCAGCAAAAATGAAGGCAGCCATGATCCCTAATGCTGGTAACTGTCTTTCACTAAGCTCTTCTCTTGACTTCTTCATGCTATAGCTCAAAGCTCCCGCACTGGCTACCCCTGTCGCTACAATGGTCTTCAGATCCAAAAAACCGTCAGGTATGTGCAAGTGGGACCACCTCCAGTTAGTCTTAGAAGCTCTTTCATACTCCCTCTTTGAAAGGTTTCCTAACCCCAAATAAAAAAGCCACCAAAGCGCTCTCTCTTTGGGAGAGCCAGGCCTTCGTGGCCAATCCTGCCTTATCTCAAGTGTCATCCGTTTTTCAGGTAGTACCTTCTTGGTACTGTTGTTATCCGATTAATTCTATGCGCCTGCGGGAATTCCTGCCCGTTTCGTGTGTCCCGAAGAAACTTGCCTTGAAGCTGGCGTCCCACATAGCCATTTTAGAAAACGACAAACGCCACCCCTCCAGGCACAAAACAGAGTCCAGGCTTCAGAACGTTCCAAGGCAAGCAAAAAGGCCAGGGCACGTGAAGTCGCCATTAGATATGACACAGAAGCGGTACGTGACATACTCCCGATGAGCGCGACCTTACAGGTACCGCCTGACAACAATGTGTAGGAAAGGTGAGCCCTGATCGAAGAATCTCGATCACCGCCACCGGTCCAGGATCTCCCCAATGTGGCGGCTTACAGGTCCGCGCTTTAAGTGCTCGTGGGCAAATTGGTTACTGT
>DYEP01000183.1 GCA_020725675.1 Symbiobacterium sp.
GGCATGGTGCGCCAGTGGCAAGAGTTGTTCTGTAACGGTAGATATGTTGCGACGAAGTTGGAGGGGAACCCCGATTTCGTAAAACTCGCGGAGGCTTACGGTGCCACAGGAATGAAAGTGACTGATGAGGCTGGAGTGCGGCCTGCGCTAGAGCATGCCCTCGGGACTGAAGGACTAGTTTTGTTGGATTTCAGGGTGGCGCCCGAAGAAAACGTCTTTCCGCTAGTCCCTGCGGAACAACCGCTAAGCAACATGATAGACCTACGGTAAAATGTCAAGGGTCAAATAGCAGGGGAAAGTTACGACCTTAGATGTAGAAAGGCATAAGGATGCCCGGTCGACAAGTTGTCCCAGGAAATGGATAGGATACAGTCGACAGTGACAAGTGGACCTTGATAATCGAATATGCCTAAGATGTCCTCCTTCCTTGATAGATTTGGCCTGTGCTCAGCAGTGCATAGACCAGACGGATCAGTTTGCGAGCCGTCAAGACGAGCGCTCTTTTGTGCCGGTGCTTGGGGACCTCTTGGTACTTCTTGGCATAGAAGGCCTTATACTCCGGATTGTGCACCCTTAAGGAGTTTGCGGCCTCGACCAGGTAGTACCGTAGATAGTGGTTCCCGGCTTTAGTCAAAGAGGTCTCTTCGGCATCGAAACTGCCCGATTGATGGCGGTGCCAGGTGAGCCCGGCGAACTTGGCGAGGGCTTTTTCGTGATGAAACCGAGATATGTCTCCCACCTCCGCGATGATGCCGGCGGCGAGAGTGTCGCCGATGCCGAGCACGCTCGTCAGGGTCTGTGGGATCGCCTTCAGCTCACGGGAGATCACCTTGTCGAGCTTCTTGCACTGTCCTTCGAAGAAGCGGATGTTCTCGCACGTCATGGCCAGTGCAACATCGACGGAGTTCTGCATCTTGGGATTCAGCCGGTAGGAGTTACGGGCGGCCCGCTTGATTTCTTCTGCGAACTCCTCGGGGTCAGCTAACCGGTTGTTGGTGTTAGAAAGGATGATGCCTAGGAGTTCTTCAAGGGGCTTGTCTGCTATCTCTCCTGCGGTTAACTCGGTCAACAGAGCCATGGAGGCTTTGCCGAAGGTGCGCCTGCCCGCCGCCTTGCGGTATTCCGAACACTTAAGGAATAGGAGCTGTAAGGCGCGGTTCTTATCGCGGGTGAGTGACCGGGTCATCGTGTATCGGAAGCGCGTTAGTCGTGCTAGCGGCTGGTAGCGGAGATCGTCCTCTGTGATGGGTTTTAGGCGTCCAAAACGGAGGCGGTCTGCAATCACCCAGGCGTCCACAGCGTCGGTCTTGGGTAAGGTCGTATAGGCCTTTTTGAATCCTCTGATAAGAGACGGGTTGATGACATAGATGCTAACCTCGAGGGATTCAAATTCGGGGGCTGTGGCAAGGGATTCACGCAGATGCCACCAGTAAAGGCCTGTAGCCTCCATGCCGATGTGGATGTGGTCTATGTCATGCTCAGCGACCAGACGGCTTGTGGTCTCGACTAACTCATCTAAGCCTGTCTGGGTATTGGGAAATCGCAAGGAACGGCGGAAGGTCGCTCCATCTGAGTCCATGAACTGGGCTATGTTGTCCTCGCTGCTGATATCGATGCCGATATAGAGGGTCTTGGGCATATTCGTCACCTCCCTTCGGGGCTGGTGAAAAGATTTGGGGCAATCCCCAGGAGACCTAACCGACAGCGACCTCGCCATTAGAACTCACTTGAGGCGGTGTGGGTGCTGCCCTCGGCTGCTGAACACGAGGACGCCGCCTGAAGGGAACACCCTACGAGTTAGAGGAGCGGGTTAGGTTTGGGGACTCACTCTATCCCAAGAGGTCAAAGCCTCAGGAGGAAGCCAAAGTGACCCCAGGCCAGCCTATGACCATTGTCTTGGGGGATGCCCCAAATGTCAACCAAATAGCAGAAGTTCCAGGCTGTGGAGGTGGCGGCTGAGTGCATCCGGCCGGAGATCCCCACGGGCTCCCGCGGATACCCACGCTCTCCCGGTACCTCGGCCCTTCACCCCGAGGTTCCTACGCCTCCACGGCCCCAACGGATCCACCCATCGGTCCTGACGACCGGTGGCTAAGCACAGTATACGAGCACAGTATACGAGCACAGTATACGAGGAGGTGATTGAGAGTGAAGCACACCATAGTAGCCACGGTTGTAAATCACCCGGGAGTGTTAGCGCGGGTGGCAGGGCTGTTCGGCAGGCGCGGTTTCAACATTGAGAGCATCGCGGTCGGGGTTAC
>DYEP01000028.1 GCA_020725675.1 Symbiobacterium sp.
TACCCTCTTAGACAAAACATCCGTGCCGCGCGTTAGCTCACCACCCGGCATGTTCACCATACCGTCACCCTCCCATCAATACGCCTACTTCGCTGGATTAGCCAACCTGCCCATGAACAAGATGCTTCCTGAACGGAGATCGCGAATCAAGAAGACAAACGGACGATCCGCGCGGAAAACAGGCGGTTCATCGGTCGGAACAAGCCGCGTGAGTGTAGAGAGATCGTCAGGCTGGATCAGATTCTTTATTTTATCATTGGTCTTCGCTTCCACCCACTTATTGATCGTCTGCCTCGCCTGCTCACGTGCCTTCACGTAATCAACTTCCTTGAAGCCCGCGCCATAATACTTGTTGGTAATATCCAAAAACCCCGGGAGAAACTTATAGCCAACCTGCCCCCATAAGGCGTTGGCCACGGAAAGTTGGTAACTCTTTCCGCCGGCGTTGAACATTCCCGTAAGATCTGAAAAAGCAGGATGGAGCCTCTCCGGTGCCAGGCTAAAATGCAGCACATCAGCCATCTGCTTGGCGGTTTCCCCGCGCGCACCCGCATAGGTCATGGCTAGCGCGGAAGAGATGCTGTATGGTGAGAAGAAGAGGTTGCCCTTATCTTTTGCCAGTTGCCTATAGAGATCAAAGGCAAAGGAATTATTCCCTGCGACAATGGAATCGATATCTGCTTTGTCTATGGCGGACGCTCTGATGCCGAAACCAGAGAATACCGCGGTTAGGACGCATACTAACAAGAGGGTGACTTTCAAAACTGCGGACCGTCCTTTCATCTTTACTCGTAACCTCGCTTTCTGTTTTCTTGATACGGGTGCGCGGATGCATTTGGCACCTTTCGGACCACAGCTCGCGAACTCCTTTGTGAGACTTGGCTCATTATCGAGATTCTTCAGTTTGAATCGAACATCTTCAGTCCTTCGAGCGTGTCAAGGCTAAGCCGCATGCGTACCTCATCATCGATGACACCGTCACCGAGAAGTTCGGAAGGACTCAGATGACCATCCGGAAGAGTAGGA
>DYEP01000184.1 GCA_020725675.1 Symbiobacterium sp.
CCTTCTGAAAACAAAGGGGTTGTTTTTAGGTGTGGTGCCAAAAAACAGGGCATAAGTTTGGAGTACCAAACAAAGGGTGAGAGCGTAGCGAGATGGAACAAAGAAGTAGCCAGTCCAGTTGAGTTAGATGAAAACATAAATCATGGAGGTCGACTTCAATGAAGGACAGGTTCAGAGGACGGGACTTTTTAACACTCATGGACTTCACGCGTGACGAAATCTACCACATATTGGAGACGGCGATCGACCTTAAAAGAAAATGGACGCGGCGGGAGCCCCACGAATTGTTAAGAGGGCGTACCCTCGCGGCTCTGTTTGAAAAGAAATCCACAAGGACGAGAGTGTCTTTTCAGGCCGCCTGTGCCCATCTTGGCGCACAGAGTTTTTACCTGCGGCCTGATGAAATGCAACTTGGACGGGGTGAGCCGATCAAGGACACAGCAAGGACCCTGGATCGCTACTGTGACGGCTTGTTCATACGTACATTCGGACAGGAAATCGTAGAGGAATTTGCACATTACATGAAGCAACCGGTAATCAACGCGCTCACCGATCTGACTCACCCCTGCCAAGGTCTTGCTGATATGATGACTATCATTGAGAAGAAGGGGCGCTTGGAGGGCTTGAAGCTGGCGTATGTGGGAGATATTTGGAACGTATGCCATACGCTCATGGTCTGTGGTTCCAACATGGGCTTTGATGTATCCGTCGCGCACCCTGTTGGGTACGACCCTTCCCCGAGGATCATGGAGTATGTGACAAACATGGCCAAGAAGAACAAAGTAAATATTACGTTGACACAAGACTTGAAAGAGGCACTGACAGACGCCGATGTTGTCTATGCCAACACGTTCCATAGCATGGGAGGCCCGGAGAAGACCAAAGAACAGCGCATCATCGATTTCGCGCCGTACCAGATCAACGAGACTACCATTGCCTATGCGAAAGACGACGCAATATTCATGCACTGCCTCCCGGGATATCGCGGAGAGGAAATGACTGACGGTGTGGTGGAGGGACCGCAGTCCGTAGTGTTCGACCAGGCCGAGAACCGGATGCATACGGAAAAAGCGGTGCTGGCTTTGTTCATCCCGTAAGCACGGAAGGGGTCGGAAAGAGCAGGTTCCGGCCCCTTATTAACAAAAGTTTAACGGGCGTGCCCTTCCCCGTGGCACCAGGGCGGCTGCAGGGCGCGGGCTGCCTTAGAATTCCTAAAGCAATCAGGGAGGTATAGAAATGAGTGAGGATTTTGCCAGGGCGAAGATCGTGACCGAGCTACCTGGTCCGAAGTCTCGCGAGATGCTGGCAAAGCGGCTGGCCAACGTACCCCAGGGCGTGTTTTATACGGTTCCCGTGTTCGCGGACCGGGCAAGAGGTGCCATGATTCAGGACGTGGATGGAAACGTGTTCATCGATTTTGCCGGCGGCATTGGCGTGATCAATGTGGGCCACGCAAACCCCGAGATCGTGGAAGCAGTAAAGGCACAGGCGGATCGCTTTTTCCACACGTCTTTCAATGTGGTGATGTACGAATCGTACGTGGACGTGGCAAAGAAGCTGAATGAGATCACCCCGGGCGACTTCCCAAAGAAGACTATGCTGGTAAACAGCGGCGCTGAAGCGGTGGAGAATGCCATTAAGATTGCACGCTACTATACCAAGAGGCCTGCAGTTATTACGCTCGAGAACGCGTTTCACGGCCGTACACTGCTTACTATGACTTTAACAAGCAAGGTGAAACCTTATAAATATGGGTTTGGTCCCTTCGCCCCTGAAGTATATAGGATCCCCGCACCGTACTGCTACCGTTGCGCATTCGGGCTCGAGTACCCGGCGTGCGGGGTAAGGTGCGCGGACAACCTTGAACGAGTCATCAACCTCGACCTCGCGCCGGACAAGGTCGCCTGCTTCATTGCCGAACCTGTCCAGGGAGAAGGAGGGTTTATGGTACCTCCTCCCGAATGGTTTAAGAAGGTGCGTGAGATCTGCACAAAGTACGGCATTCTTTATGTCGACGACGAAATCCAGGCTGGCTTTGCCCGGACGGGCAAGATGTTTGCTGTTGAGCACTTCGATGTGGTGCCAGATATGGTGCTTACCGCCAAGTCTTTGGCCGCAGGATTGCCTCTTTCTGCGGTGACCGGTCCTGATGAGGTCATGGAGTCGGTGCACGTGGGCGGCGTGGGCGGCACTTACAGCGGCAACCCGCTTGCATGCGTGTCCGCCCTGAAGACCATAGAAATCATTGAACGCGACGACTTATGCGGTAAATCTCAGGTGCTCGGAGCGAAAATGATGGAGCGATTCCGCGCCATGCAGGACAGGTACTCCGTCATAGGAGACGTGAGGGGTCTTGGCTCTATGATTGCGGTAGAGCTTGTCAAAGATCGAACCACGAAAGAGCCTGCTTCTGCAGAAGCCGGTCAGGTGGCGGAGGCCTGCTTTAAGAAGGGGCTTGTTATCTTAAAGGCCGGTATATACTCGAATGTCATCCGGGTACTTGTGCCTTTAGTCATAACCGACGAGCAGCTGGAGCAGGCGCTATCCATCTTCGAGGAAGCAGTAGCGTCGGTAGATTAAGGGGCTGTCCCCAAAGCACGGAGGAGGAAGGGTCTGAATGTATGGCTACTGGGGCAAGGTTTTAAGGGTTGACCTGACCACTCGCGAGGTGAAAGTGGAGCCGGTAGATGAGAAACTGGCACGAGACTATCTAGGTGGCAGCGGTTTTGGCGCCAGGTACCTGTACGACGAGACGGGGCCGGAGACCGATCCGCTAGGACCTGATAATATATTGTGTTTCATGACCGGGCCGTTCACCGGGACCGCGGCACCCGCTTCAGGCCGCCACGCAGTGGTGGCGAAGTCGCCGCTCACGGGCATTTGGGCAGAGTCTGACGTGGGAGGCAAGTGGGGCCAGACCTTAAAGCGCACGGGCTATGACGGTGTGATCTTCCGGGGTGCTTCAGATACGCCTGTATACGTTTATATCAACGAAGACACAGTGCAGATCAGAGACGCAGGCCACCTCTGGGGTATGGACACCTACGATGCGGATGAGGTCTTAAAGAAGGAGACCGACCAGAGGAGCGTGTGCGCCATTATTGGCCCCGCTGGAGAGAAGCTCGTCAAGATCTCCTCTATCATGCACGACGGCAAGGATGCGCGGGCTGCGGGCCGTTGCGGGCTTGGAGCAGTGATGGGCTCCAAGAAACTAAAGGCAGTAGTAGTGAACGGGTCAAAGCGCCCGCCCATTTATGACGCCGAAGGCTTAAGGAACCTTGTTAAAGAACTGGCTCCTGGCATCCGGAAGAATACGGCCAAACTCACTGAATATGGTACTGCTGCCTCGGTGGCCCCGAACGAAGTCGTAGGCGACCTTCCGATAAAGAACTGGCAGTTGGGCAATTGGGAGCCCGCTCCGGAGATCGGCGGCGAGGCGATGGCCCGAACCATATTGACGGGCAAGTATTTCTGCGGCAGCTGTATTACCGGATGCGGCCGGGAAGTCGAGGTGTCAACCGGCCCCTATGCTCCTGTAAAGGGCGCGGGCCCGGAGTACGAGACGCTTGGGATGCTTGGCTCAAACTGCATGGTTTCGGACCTTCCCGCCATAGCCAAAGCGTGCGAGCTGTGTAACAGGCTGGGGCTGGATACCATCTCAACTGGTGCGGCCATCGCCTTCGCCATGGAAGCGTATGAGAGGGGTCTTATCTCCGACAAAGACACCGAAGGGCTGGCGCTCTTGTGGGGGAGCTCGGAGGCGCTGGTGGAAATGGTGAGACGCATCGCTGAAAGGAAGGGCATCGGCGACCTCCTGGCTGAAGGTACGCGTTTTGCCAGTGAGCGCCTGGGCGGTGTGGCCCCGGAGTTCGCCGTGCACGTAAAAGGGCTTGACCTGCCGGCCCATGACCCGAGGTGCTATTCGAGCCTTGCAGTGGGATACGC
>DYEP01000185.1 GCA_020725675.1 Symbiobacterium sp.
CTGCCCTGTCGGTCCGCCACAAACCCCCTTGCGCCTGTAAGGAGGGATACAACGGTGAGGATATGCGCAGCTTTTTGTAGTTCAGGCCTGTTCATGCCATACATCTCCCCGATAAACCGAGTCATGCCTTGAGCCTCAATGACAACACAAATAATCCCTGCTAATTCCCCGTTCTTTCGCGCAGTCGTCAAGTTTCATGCAGAGATTATACCACAAATGCTCCTAATTTGGGCATAACCCGATTACAAAAAGGGGGCGTGAGGTCTTCTTCCTCACACCCCCCGGGTCCTTGGCTTTCGCTTACCTTGCCCGGCTGAGCGCGTCTGTCACTGCATCCTTTATGCCTTTGCTCGTGAAAGTCGCTCCAGAAACTGCATCCACTTCCGCGCTCTGTGCGCTGACTATAGCTGCAGGGATCTGCTCTATGGCCTTATCAGAAATACCCGGGGTTTCCGAATGGGCGAGCACTTCGACCCGGGTGATCTTGCCACCAGAGACGGTCACGCTCACGCGAATGGTGCCACCAAAACCCTTGCCTTCGCCTTCGTACGTGCCGTCCTTATAACTGACAGGTCCGGGCAGGGGTGTTGGCTTATCTACGGTCTTTGGTTCTGACGAAAGTGCCGCCCTGACCGCTTCGATGATGCCCTTGCTCGTTCCGGTGGCGCCCGACACTACGTCCACGTCAATGCTCTGGCTGGCCACGATGGCTCCGGGGATTTTAGATACGGCATTATCAGCAATACCCTGGGTATCCCCGTGCGAGAGTACCTCGACGGAAGTGATCTTTCCGCCCGAGACCGTCACCGCCACCCGCACAGTGCTCAAGAACCCCTTCGCTTCGCCTTCGTACCTTCCATCCTTCAACTTGCTGATGTCTATCGCCGGCTTTTCAGGTTCTTTGGGTTCCGCTGGCACGGGTCCCGCTGTGGGCTCAGAGGCCAACGCGTTCTTTACCGCTTCCATAATTCCCTGGCTTGAGAACGTGGCACCTGAAGCCGCGTCCACTTCCACCGACTGTTTGGCGATGATCGCTTCGGGCACAGTGTTAAATGCAGCGTCCGATATACCCGGCGTATCACCGTGCGACAGGATGTCGATGTCAACAATGCGACCGCCTTCGACCCTGACCGCTACTTTGATCTTGGACTGGAATCCCTGGCCTTCGCCGAGGTATGTTCCGTCAGCCAGTTTGGTTATATCGATAACGTCATCCTGCGGCGCTTCCTGGCCCAGGAACGCCACTCCGAAACGGGTCAGCGCGTTCTTCACAGCCGATGTAACAGCCCTTGAGGAAATCGTCGCTCCTGATATCGCATTTATGTCCTGACCCAGGGTGACCGGGTCTCCAGTGTTTTTACCGATGAACTGGCCGAGGAACGAGTCGTCATTGACCTTAGTGCCAATGCCGGGGGTCTCAAGGAGATCCGTGATAGCAACCGCTACTATCCTGCCTTCCATTGTAACACCCACAAGCAATTTCACCGGCCCGCCGTAGCCTGAGCCCTCCGCCTGGATCACTACGCCTACTTCCTTACCGGCTTTCTTCCCCACATAAAACTTGGCGCCTTCCTTCTCCACTTCTACGAACTGCTCCGCGTCCGGCAGCACTACCTGGAGCGTCCTGGCCAGCTCCTGTTGCTGCCTTTCTTCAATGACTCCTGCAGTCTTCTGGTTTGTCCAGGTCAGGGCCGCAGCCGCCATGCCGGCAAAAATTGCCAGGATGACAGCCAGTCTTACCATCTCTTTAAAGTTGTACTTAACCCCTCCGGTCGACACGGCTTTCCCTCCCTTAAGGTCTCCACTGCCCTCCGTGCAGAGCAATACTAGCATTTTGTAGCATGTTGTACATAAACGGTTTACGCTATGTGAGACTATTCACCAGTCTGGCGCCAATATCCTTCAATTTCCCTGCAACAAATCCCACAAACATCCCTGTGGGTATGGCGAAGAACAAGAGATACGGCAGGTAGAAAAACAACCCCGCGTGCCTTAAGATCAGCGATGCGACGAACAGCTGCGTCACGTTGTGGGTGACCGCACCTGCAATGCTCACCCCAACAAGGCTGAGTGCACCGGAAGCGGTCTTCTCCAGGAGTCCCATAACAAGAATAGAGGTGACCGCACCGGACAAGCTCAAATAGAAGCCGATGTTTAAGAATGTGCCGCTAACCATCCCTCCGAGCACAGATCTGAGCACGTTCACCAGCAACGCCTCGGGAAGCCCTATGCTGGTAAGGGTATAAAGAGCGACGATGTTGGCAAGACCAAGTTTTGCGCCAGGGAACAGGTACGGCACGGGCAAATACGCCTCGAACGCGTGAAGTCCCAGCGCCAGACTGGTCAGCATTGCCAAATAGACCAGTTTGAACGTACTCATTCTCTGCCTTGCAACACCCTTACGACGATTCGATTGGGAACGCATACTATTGCCTGGCCTGGTCTTGTGATGATGCCCATCTCTATGCAGATCTTGTCCGGACACGGCGAACTCACCATCCTCGCTCCGGCTTCCGTCAGCTCCAAATGGCTCTCTCCCAGGGGGCCGGAGAAGTTATAAACTCCCTTTTCATCCCACGGGATATTATATACCCCGGCGCTACCACACTCAACGACCAGGAACTGGCTTGTCCTACTGCTTGGCACTATCTTCTGCATAAACATGAGGCTGAGCGCCACGCAGAGTACGACCAGAACGAGGATAGCATCCAGGGTAACGGGACGGTCCGTCCAGGACCGTCCCTTTCCGTCACTTCGCACGGGCTGCGTTCCTTCCCGCCAGCCTTCCGAATACAATGGCAGCGGTAGTAGTGGATACCCCAAACTTGTCTGCGCCGAAAATGCCGCCGACCACCTCGCCCGCAGCGAACAGTCCACTTATGGGCCTTGCGTTCTTCAGCACTTGTGCATCTTGGTTAACCCTGAGCCCGCCTAGCGTGGAGTAAGCTGCGGGGAACACCTGCACCGCGAGCCAGGGCGCATCTTCGAGCCTTACAGGGAACGTGCTCCTTCCGAACCTGTCGTTCCCCGTCTCCTGCCCTCTGTTGTACTCTTCCACTGCAGCCTTCAGTTTGGCTGCGTCAACGTTCATCTTCCCCGCCAGCTCATCAAGCGCCTCCGCTTCCAGCAGCACGCCCTGATCCCTGGCAGTGTTCACGGCAGCTTGATTTGCAAACTTTGCGTCCATCACTAAGAAGGCGGTCTTGCCTTCCTGTCTGACCATGGCCGCAGCTACCGTAACTCCTTTGGCCGTCTCGTTCACGAAACGCTCTCCCGAGCGGTTCACCAGTATGGCACCTGCAGGCTCAAGTCCCCGCAACGTGGCACCCTTTTCGGTCACGGTGGGGAACCCCTGAATGTACTGCATGTGGGTGAGATCCGCTCCGATTGCCTCGGCCATTCGGATGCCATCTCCCGTGGAAGACGGGGCAACCAGGTTAGTCCTGATCCCTGCCCAGTCTTTGGCGAAGCGTTCTATGAGGTTTGCATCAGCACCGAACCCTCCGGTTGCGATCACCGTGGCCTTGGCTTTGAAATAGGTGGTCTTGCCGTCCTTCCCCGTGGTCTTGACGCCTGTGACCGCACCCTTTTGATCCTGGATGATTTCAGTGGCGCGCTCCTCTGTGCGTACGTCCACGCCCTTATCGGCAGCTACCGAAGCCAGCAGCTTTATAAGCTCCACCCCAAAGCTCCCCTCGGGCACCCTGTGCCTTGACGGGTAGCGCGCCGGGTCAGCCAGCACCAGCGGCATGCCCAGCGACATAAGCCATTCTATCGCTGAGGCCGAGTTCTTGGCAAGGACTGCCGTAAGCTCGCGGTTCGCCTTTTCTTCCCCGTACCGGAACACGTCTTCTTCGTACTGGCTGGCCGGGTAGTTCACATTCTGCTGCTTCTGTACCGGCGACTCGGCCGCGTCAATGCCCCCGCCTGCCCTTAGTGTAGTGCCGCCGAGCGCCGCAGTCTTTTCGACCAGGATCACCTTGGCACCATTGTCCACTGCTTCAATCGCCGCTGCAAGCCCTGCTGCGCCACCACCCACAACTACCACATCGGTCTCCACCGTCCGGTCGGCTCTCACTGCGGGCGCGCGCCTGAAAGGACAGCCGGCACACAGCGCAGCCGTACACAGCACGAGCAGCACCAGCGCTGCTTTTTTCATAATCTGGCACACCTCCAAAGTAATACGAGAATCTACCTTAGAGTGTGCCCCAAAACACGCTCTTTCTTCACGTGAAGAATCATGCTTTGCCATAAAGCAAGAAGATCATGAATACTATCATGAGCACCCCGGCCAAAAGCAGCGCAGCGAAGTTCAGGTTCCACGCGGACCAGAGGGGCAACGAAGGCCGCTTTGGCTGGGCCGAAGTTTCAGTGTCAGCAGCGCCCCTCACAACGCTTCTTGACGCCTCCGCCCCCTTCTCATAACCTGTGTTGATAGAACGATCGATAGACGTCGCTCCTGTCACCAGCCCCTTTGACACATCGGCGGTACGCTCGTACCCAATGTTCAGGGAGCGGTCAAACTGTCCAGTCACGCTCGCCAGGTCCTTCGCCTGCCGTCCTACAGAGTCATAAGCACCGTCGATACCCTGATCCAGGGTGGTCGCACCCCTGATGAACGCCCGTGAATCCACCGCTACCCTCTGGTAGCCTGACTCAATAGCGGTATCAAGGCCCGCCACGCGGCGCGTCACAGCTTGTGATAGCCTTCCCGCCTCATCGTACGCCCAGAACACGCCCTCGTTACAGCTGACGCCCAGCACCTGGCAGGCAAGCACGCCCAGTCTTACTAGAGGCCGGTATACCAAGTACTCCACGCTGAGCCACGCGGGTGGCTTTGTCTCAAACAGGCGAAAACGCGTACCCAGGACAAACAGCACCACCGCCGCAGTCAGCGGGATCAGCACATCGCGTATGCTCTCCCACACGAAGAAGTGGGCATGAGCCAGTTCAGATAATGCATGTCCGGTGAGCCCGAATGAAGCAGCTGTAGGCACTACCCAGTGTTCCAGCAGGTACTCCGGGACCACGCCTATTGTCAGCATGACCAGCGCCAGTGCACCAAGAGCGATCCGGGTTGACCAGGATTCGCTGCCGTGCGGTGCGTGTCCCTTCTCCGGACCGAAGAAGGCGGTACCCAGCTTCATAAAATAGCAGGCGGTGAAAGCGGAGGTGAGCGTAAACACCCACTCAGCGTAAAGTAACATATGGTTGTGCGTGATGTGTTCCGCCTCAACTATTGCATGGTGGATCAGCGTCTTTGACGCAAAACCGTTAAGTCCTGGAAACCCGGTGATGGCCAGGAAAGCAAGCACATATATGCCGGATGTAAATGGGAACTTGCGGTAAAGCCCTCCGAGCCTTCTCAAATCAAGCTCGTGAGTGCGGATGTACAGGGAACCTACAGCCATAAATGCGGTAGCCTTGAACAACCCGTGGTTCACCATGTGATAAAGCGCCGCTCCAAAACCCATGGCACCCTCGTGCCCCAGGTAACCCGCGATCCCAAGCGCAGTCAGGATATATCCCATCTGGCTCACGCTGCTGTACGCAAGGATCCGCTTTACGTTTGTCTGAAAAAGCGCCATGATCGCTGCAAACAGCATGGTTACCTGCCCGATCCAGAGCACCGCATACCCCAGCACAGAGGAGACGTAAAGCGCCGGGTGATCGCCGTGTGCGGACGTAAAGATCACAAGAAGGCTCCGGGTCAGCCCGTACGCTCCAGCCTTGATGAGTATGCCCGATAGCAGCGCGCTCGCGGGCGAAGGCGCAACAGGGTGAGCCTTCGGCAGCCAGATGTGTAGCGGCATCATGCCCGCCTTGGTGCCAAAGCCCAGCGCCATCAGCACAGCGAGGAAGTACGGGTTGCCTCCGGCCCGCAGTATCCTGTCAAGCATAGGCAAAAGCTCCACAGTGCCCGAGTAATAGTACAGGAGCATGATACCAAACAGTAGCGCGAGCCCGCCAAATACACCCATGTAAAGATATACGTCTCCTGCGGCGAAGGACTCGGCGTTCTGCTCGTGGATGACCAGGATATATGAAGAAAAGGTCATGAGTTCAAAGAATAAGAACAGCGTGAGCAGGTCACGTGCCATGAACACGCCCAGCGTGCATCCTAAGGTGACCAGGAGAAAAAGGTAATATCTGGAACGGGCGTGCTCATGTTCCATATACTCAACTGAAAACAGGGTAGCAGCACACCACACGAAAGAAGCAAGCGCCGACACGATGAAGGAGAAGCCGTCAACCCGGAAGCCGAGCGGGTACCCCATGAAGCTCCCAATGTTGAACACAACGGCACCCGCCTGAACAAGTGGCGCCATAGCGAATATGAACACCGCCGCCAAAAGACTTGAAAGCACCGCCACAGCATTCCGCGCTTTTTCCGAACGCCTGGCTGCCCACACCAGCGCAATTGCGCCGATCATGGGCACGACCACAGCGAGTAACGGCAACGCGCTCACCGCTTCGGATACCACTACCTCTTCTATTGTGTGTGATGGCCCAGCTGCCAATGAAATCACCCGCCCGGTCATCTAAACAACAGCCTCGCCGAAAGTGTCGCCAGATACAGCGGTAAGTTCTCGGGGAACAGGTCGAACACAAGGCACCCCAGCGCCAGGATGATCATGGGGATCAGCATTGCAAGGGGTACTTCCCCAAACAGCTTGCGCTTTTTGTCTGTCCCATGCGCGGCGCTGTCATCCTTGCTGTGATCGCCTGACATGAACGCTGTGATGATTATGGGTGCGTAGTAGATCACGTTCATCAGAGAAGACACAAGCAAGAGGAATACGAAAAACGGCTTGCCCGCCTGAAGCGCGCCCAAAGACAGGTTCCATTTGGATATAAAGCCGTTTAAAGGTGGTATTCCGATCATCGCCATAGCGGCGATGGTGAACGCACCCATGGTAATGGGCATCCGCTTGCCGATGCCTGCCAGGTCTTTGATCTTTCTGAGCCCCGTCTTGTAGATGATGGCTCCGGCGCATAAAAACAAAGTGGACTTCATAAATGCGTGAGAAAAGATGTGAAAAATGTCACCTACCAGAGCGCTTTGTGTAAACAGGCCCATGCCCAAAAGGATGTAGCCCATCTGCCCGATGCTTGAGTACGCAAGCCTTCGTTTGATGTCATCCTGTACAATCGCAACTGCAGAACCGAGGAATATGGTGATGGCACTGGCCCATATCAGTATGTTGCACCAGCCCATTGACTGGATGAGATCGGCACCGTACACGTTGTATATGACCCGCAGCAGCCCGTATGCGCCAGTCTTGATCATGAGTCCTGAAAGCAGCGCGCTTGCAGGCGACGGTGCCACCGGGTGCGCATCAGGTAGCCACACGTGGAGCGGCACCATCCCCGCCTTTACTCCGAACCCTATGATGTACCCAAGGAAACCAAGGAATGAAAGAAGCGACGTGTCAAAAAAGAACCCGTTCAGGGAAAACTTCAGCGTACCTGCAAGTTCGTAAGTGACCACGATGGCAAAGAACAGCGCGAGCGAACCCACGATGGTCATGATCAGGTACTTAAAGCCTGCCCTCATGGCCTCGGGCGTCTCCTCGTGTATGACTAGTACAAACGCAGTCAGGGACATAAGTTCAAAGAAAACGAACAGGCTGAACAGATCTCCCGTCAGCACCACTCCAAGGCAGCCCGAAAGCGTCAGTATGAGGAAGGGGTAGTACCTGTTCTTGTGATGCTCATGGCTCATGTACTCGAGCGAGTAAAGTGTGACCATAAGCCAGATGAAGGCAGTGGTCACCGCAAGCAAGAAACTCAGCGGGTCTACGCGGAAAGAGATCCCCAAAGGAGGTATGATCCGCGGAAAGTTCGCCTCGATGATCTTGCCCGCCCTTATAGCCGGGTACATATCCAGGACGACAATCAGCGTAATGGCGGCGGTAACCGCAGAAAGCGCGTTTCGGAGTCTCCACGAGCGGTACTCCACCAAGTAGATGACTAGTGTACCGACAAGAGGTATGACGACTGCCAATACAGGAAGCCACGAGAAGACTACGTCGTGACCGATCATAATGTTTTAACGCCTCCGTACTATGAAGGTTAGCCCCTATATCCAAGCAACCCGAGCACAAGTGATGGAAAGAGCCCGATACCCAGAAGCGCCACAGCCAGCACCACCATGGGCACCAGCATGACGGCAGGCGCCTCGTCCACTGCTTTCCCTGCCAGGTCATCCGATGGCTTTCCAAAGAACGCAGAGATCACCGGCGGGATGAAGTACAGCGCTGTGAGGAAACTTGACAGCACGACAATCAGGGCGTAAAACGACTTGCCCGCGTCTGTGGCTCCCAGCGCCAGGTACCATTTGCTCACAAAGCCTCCAAGCAAGGGCACGCCTATCATGGACGCCGCTGCCAGGCTGAACACTCCCATGGTCACCGGCATGCGTGGCCCCAGCCCCGCCAGGTCGGACACGTTCTTCTTCCCCGTCTTGCAAAACACAGCACCTGCAGCCATAAACAGCGTCGATTTCATAAGCGCGTGCGTCAGGATGTGCATCATACCGCCTGCTACCGCTCTGTCCGCGCCCAGCGCCAGCCCGAGGAACACGTATCCAA
>DYEP01000186.1 GCA_020725675.1 Symbiobacterium sp.
ACAATAATCTCAAGTTCCCGGAAGGAGGTTTCGAGCAAATCTCGTACTCTTATCATAACGAGGGTTCGTCTCCTTTCTAGTTGGGGGTTGCTACCAAACTAAATTGGAGACTGAAGCCCTCGTTCCCTTCTTCTTACCTGCTTCTCTCCAAAGTACCCACATTAATTTTACTCATACGTTTCAGTCTTGGAGGAAAGAATTGGTTAGGATATGATGAAATGTCAACAGTACCTCACAGGTGTTGTTGATAAAATAAATACCACATGAGACTTGAAGGAGTTTGTTCGTGCGTTCTCGAAATCACAGACGAAGATGCAGGTCGTTTAGCCAAGGGAGGTATAACTGTGTTATTTGGTAGGATCGGCTGGGTGGAACTTGTACTGGTGCTTGTGCTCGCGCTTATCATCTTTGGTCCGGGTAAGTTGCCCGAGGTGGCCAGGGCTCTTGGCAAGTCCCTCGGAGAGTTCAAGAAGGCCACGAAAGAGGGAACGGAGGACCGGGAAGACCCTGACAAAGGTGCCAGGTGCTGAGGAAGTAACCGCGCATCAGGAAAGGACAGGTAGCGGCGCGACGTGGTAAGCCGCGGATCGGTATGGCAGACCAAAAGGAGATGTCAGTAGTAGAACATTTGAGCGAACTCCGGCGCAGACTCATCATTTCTGTGCTTGCGGTGTTTTTGGGCAGTGCAGGCTGTTTTGCATTTGTCGCCACCATCAGAACGTTGTTTACTCTACCCGCCGGTAGTGTGCAGCTTGTGTATCTTACTCCGCCTGAGGTGTTAATGACAGATATAAAGGTGGCATTTACTGCAGGTCTGGTCGTTGCATCCCCGGTGGTGCTGTACCAGATATGGGCTTTCGTTGTACCGGGGCTCAAGCCGGGCGAGAAGAGGCTCATCCTCCCAGTAGTTGTCGCTTCGCTTGTCTTCTTTCTGCTGGGCGTGGTCTTTTCGTATTTTATCGTATTGCCGTTCACCTTACGGTTCTTCTTAGGGTTTGAAACGCCGGGTCTTGCTGCTATGTTTTCTTATTCCCGATACGTATCCTTTGCCATGGTCATCATCTTCTCATTCGGGCTCGTGTTTCAGATGCCGCTGGTCATTTTGCTGCTTGGAAAGCTCGGGATTGTCACCTCAGCGGGACTCCGGCGTGCTCGCAAGTTCGCTATACTGGCAGTGTTCATCGTGGCTGCGGTGCTAACTCCGCCTGATGTCATCTCGCAAGTGTTGATGGCGGGGCCAATGATCGTGCTGTATGAGCTCAGCATAGCGCTGCTACGTCTTTCTCGAAGGTGACTACAAGTACTTGCACACAATGTAACTTACGCTTCCGGTTCTTCCAAAGCCGAACCGCTTATACAGCTGCTGTGACCGCAGGTTATCGACCTGGGTACCCAAGTTGAAGCGCGTCGCACCTTGGCTGCAGAGGAATTGTATTGCGTGAGAGAGGAGCTTTGCGCCAAAACCCCTGCCCTGGTGTTGGCGGGCTACCGCGAGCCGGCCTATGTGGGCTTCACCGTTATCCATTAAAGTGTTAATGTTATACCCTATGACCTTCTCGTCTAGTTCCAGCACGAAGAAACTATTACGTTCCGCCTGCGCATACCGCAGGAATGCCTCTGCACTTTCTTCCCATAGCCAGTTGAACGCCGACACCTCCACTTCCCTGATCTGTTCGAGGTCGCTGGCCCGAAAAGGCCTGATCATGCCAGGGACGTTAGATGTGTTGGGTACTGTAACATCGTCTTTTTGCATGATGATAATTCCCTCTGCGACGAAATATCCCCTGCTCTTGAACAGGTCTAACAGGTGCTCAGTCAGGTTCGTCACGAGGAGACGGCGGGTTTCTCCTCCTGTGCAGTACCCTTCTGCGCTCTGAACGAGCTTTTGTACCACCTCGTGCCTGGGGTCATCGCGGGTTCTTACCGCGAAGGATTTGTCCCATGGGCGCCCCTTCCACGAGTACAACAATCCATAACCCTCAAGACCGCCTTCGGATTCAACGATGAACAGGCAGCCTCCCTGCTCCACCACTCTTTCGAATTCCGGCGTACGGGGTAAGCCGAGTGAATCCCTGAACTCCAGCACTCTATGTTTCACTGATTCCCAGGATACTAACACGCGATCACCCCTCTTAAGCGTAGTTTAAGTCTGGCGCTGCCTCATATTCCGCGGTATGTGCTCAAGCTCGGCTAGCACCCCTCCAGCGAGCATGAGCGTTGCACCAAGAGCTTCAGCGGACGAAAACGACTCGCCCAACGCCATTCCGGCGAATATCAAAGTGAAGACTGGTTCCATTGCAAGAAGGATAGCGGCTCTCCAGGGTACAGTCAGGCGCTGTGCCCACGCCTGAGCGTAAGTGGCACCTATGGTGTTGGGCAGGGCTAAGAACACCACGGCAAGCCAAACTCCTGCAGGCACAGCCGCAGGCATTTGTTCCACAAGCAGCGCGGGTATAAGGCAACCCATGCCGACAACCGAGATCTGTCCCAACGTGAACGAACCCAGATCATATCGTGGCGAGTACTTATCAACAGCCAGAATCTGAAGGCCGAAGAACAGGGCACAGCCCAGCACCAGGACCTCGCCCCCCAGGAATTGGCGATAGCTGTCTTGGCTGATTCCGCTCATCACTCCAAGGCCCACTGTGGCCAAAACTGCTCCCGCCCACGCGAGTGCGGACGGTGAGCGCTTCGATACGACTGTTGAGATGACAGGTACGAATACCATGTACAGTCCGGTAATGAACGCCGCCCTAGAGGCGGAGGTGTAGTTCATGCCCACTGTCTGGAGTATGTATGCCATGCATAAGAAAGCGCCGGTGATCAGCACGGGAAGAGGCCTAGTACGAAGTGGCAAGACATACGTCGGCCTTGCGGCCAGCATGATCAGCGCTGATAGAGAAAACCTGACCCCAAGGAACAAAAGTGGAGGAACGTAAGCCAGGATGTATTTGGTCAGCACGAAGCCAAGCCCCCAGAAAGCGGCAATTGTCAACAGTATCAGGTCGGCAGCTAGAGTACGGTAGTGTCTGAAGTTCATGCATCCACGCTCCTTACCAGATTCAGCACTTAAGGATTATCCGGCGCGGCGTAAGGTTCCTTCTTGGGGACATACCGTTTTCTCCGCTTCTTCACCAGAGGGTGCCGCTTCATCGTAAGATAATACAGCCGAATCTCTAGGGAGGTATCCGCGTGACATGCCTTTATGATGAAGCGAGGAACCTGGGTTTCCGCCTGATTTACGTCAAAAACCCCAAACTGGTGGCGAGGCGCGTCTTCGGGCGGATCCTGTTGGCTAATCATATTCTATACAACTGCCCTCAAGAAGTGGCCTCGGCGCTTGTGGGGATATATGAAGACCCGGCTGCTGCACACAAGTACCTTCCCATCGTTCAGGAATACTGGAACGCCCAGGGGCTGCCGCCCGATGCGCGCCTGCTGGGCATCACGTGGGGGAAACCTGGGTACTACAGCATGTGTGACAGGGTAGCAAACCCCGAAAAACAGTGAGCTATGTTTAGAAAATTGATGTAGACAAAGTGAAGCATTCCTGCAAGTTGCAGGAAATTGCCGTTTACTCAAAGAATATGAGTTAATGTTCGGGGTGGTGTGATGTTCAGGTTGCCCAGGCCACAATGGTTGTTGGTGATCATGGTTGTGATGGCATTCACAACCATGATCTATGCCCTGCTTCAATATGCTACGCGCCAGTTTCTTGAGAGGGAACTTGTGTCACGCGCTCGGGTCGCAGAGGCACAGTTCCTCCTGGAGAGGGATTACAAGGCTGCAGACAGGGCTGTTGTTGCGTTGGCCTGTCCCTTGCAGTTTCACCGCCGCTTTGACTTTTCTTCAGCCTACGCGTTGATCTTTGGTCCTGATACTCAGTGCTGGGCATACAGTGAGGGTCCCCTCTACAACGAAAAGACCTGGTACTTCTTCACGGAATCGGGCCGGAGGCGCTTTCGGTATGCCTCCCCGGTCAGGGCCCAACCCGAATGCTTCGAATGCCACACGGGAGAGTACGCACCTGCGTTCAACCTGGGTCAGGTCGTGGGCCAATTTAATGTCATAGTTGATGTAGCTTCCTTTGCCAGGGCCACGGTGCCAAGGCCACTTCAGCCTTCGTGGTCATTTGTCATATCGCTGAGTCTTAGCACACTCAGCGTGCTCACTTACGTCTTAAGCAGGCAGCGCGAGATGGATCATTCCCATTGCGGTTACAGGAGGCTGGCGGAGACGGTAGCATATGCCACTCACGAACTGAAGACGCCCATCGCATCTGTGGAGGCCCTGGCAGAAATGCTTCTTTCCGATGTTACCGACGACAGGGAGAGAGAGTACTTAAGCGGCATCGCACGCAACTGCAAAGAGCTCCTGTTATCTATAAATAACATATTGGACATGGCAAGGCTCGAGGCTGGCAAACTCACCATCCGCCGAGAGAAGACTAACGTCTCAAGGCTTCTTCGGGAGATCGTAGCTGAGGCCATACCCATTGCTGATCGGAGAGGGGTACGGATCGAGCTGGCTGTCACACCCCTTCCTGAGGTCAACATCGACCCGCGCGCGCTGCGCTCCATAATACTGAACTTGCTCAGCAACGCGGTCAAACACTCGCCCAAGGGAGGCATGGTAGACCTTGGCGTGTCGCATCAAAAGGAACAAGGGAATATCAAGTTTGTTGTCCGGGACCGGGGCCCCGGCATTCCCAAGGAGATGCTGGCTCACATATTCGAGCCTTTTTGTCCTACGTCTGGGAACGGGGGATCGGGTCTTGGCCTTTCCCTCACGCGCAGGCTTGTCACTATGCACGGAGGTGATATCTGGGTTTTGAGCAACGAGGGGAAGGGTGCGTCGTTCTTCTTTACGTTACCGCTTGAAGGGAAGGAGTGAGCTGATGCCCAACAGAATTCTGGTCATTGAAGACGACCCCGACATAGCACAGGTGATACTGGACAAGCTGTCTTCAGAAGGTCATGCCGTATCCGTCGGCTCTGACGGGCAGGCCGGGCTTTCTGAGTTTTTAAGTCACGGGGCGGACCTGGTTGTGCTCGACCTGGTGCTACCAAAGATGGATGGCTATGAGGTGCTGACGAAGATCCGCAGTGCAAGCGACGTGCCGGTGATCATCCTTTCCGCACGAGGAGAGGAACTGGACAAGGTGCTTGGTTTTAGGATGGGAGCAGACGACTATGTGGTAAAGCCGTTCAGCCCCCAGGAACTCTGTATGAGAGTCCAGGCGGTGCTGAAGCGCTTCCAGCTCCAGGGTGGTGAACTACCCGGACACTCCATTACGCTCAAGACGGGCATTACGATTGACAGGGACCGACGGAAGGTGCTGGTTTCAGGAACGGATGCCGGGCTCACCAGGCGGGAATTTGACCTCCTGTACCTTTTGGCTACCAGACCGGGCCACGTGTTCACATACGATCGGATCGTTCAGGAGCTGTGGGAGACAGACTACACCGGGGATATGGGGAACCTCACCGTGCTTGTAAGCAGACTTCGAACCAAGTTGAAAAATGCCGGTGTCAGTGATGATCCGGTTGAATCGGTAAGAGGAGTGGGCTACAGGTTAAAAGAGAAGTAGTGGGGAGGCAGAGCCTTCGCACCGTTTGATGAGGAGGTCGCATCGTGACCGGAGGATTTTCCGGCTGAGAGGCGAAAAAGAACTGCATCTTGAGTTTATGGGATAGAGCTCCCTGGACCACGGGGTGATGGGTATATGGAGAAGGCAAGCGAGGCGGCGGCGAAGGCACTGAAAGAGGCGGGAGTGAAATTCGTGTTCGGCGTCCCGGGCGGTGAGATCACTGACCTGGTGGAAGGCTTCCGCAACCAGGGGGTGCAGTTCATACTCACCCACCACGAAGCCACAGCGGCGTTTATGGCGGGGGCGGTAGGTGAGCTCACAGGGGTGCCCGGTGTGTGCGCTGCGACGCTCGGCCCAGGTGCCACCAATTTGGTGAGCGGTGTGGCCCAGGCGTATCTTGACCGGTCTCCAATTATTGCCTTTACGGGCCAGATGCCGGGATGGAGGCGGCTGACCGAGACCCACCAGGTGCTCGACCTTCAGGCACTTTTTGCCCCGATCACCAAATGGCATTGTGCGCTTGAGCCAAAGAGATGCAGGGAGACCATCCTAAAGGCCGTGGACGTGGCGTGCTCGGAACGCCCGGGCCCCGTGTATATCGAAGTCCCTGCAGACGCGGCGAATCAAGAAGCTGAGCTGCCAGATCCTTACACTTTCACTGTCAGGTACATGGCAGAGGCGTGCACTTCTGACGCGTTCTTGGAATCAGCCAGATTGCTGCAGTCATCTCTTAGACCCGTACTCGTCGTAGGCGCGGCAGCGCTGCGTTCCAAGTGCGATGACGCGTTGCGGGAGTTTGTCGATCTCGTGCAGATCCCGGTTCTGGCAACTCCGAAGGGCAAGGGCCTCTTCCCGGAGGACCATGAATGCTTTGTAGGTACCCTTGAAATGCTGGGTAGTGCAGTCCTTTTTGAACTGCTCCATTCCTCCGATCTCGTGGTGAGCGTAGGTGTGGATGCCGTGGAACTAATGAGACGCTGGCAGCCCAAACCCGGGATTTGCCTGGACTTGGTCCCGAACCTCGATCACTACTACACCTGTTCTATCGAATTGGTAGGTCCTATCGGGAAACACTTGAGCCTTCTTTCGTCTGCGGTGTTGTCTTGTGCTATTGGGCCCAAATGGAGCAAGAGCGAAATCAGGGACTGGAAAAGGCGCCTTTACGATAGCATTCCTGTCTCCGGCGCTAATTTTTATCCGTCGCAGCTTTTTTCAGTGATGAACCGTATGCTTCCTGAAGACACCATGATGAGCTGTGACGTGGGGGCGCATAAGTTCGCCACAGGACAGCTATGGCAGCCCAAGCGCCCTCGAAGTTTTTTAGTATCCAATGGACTTTCGTCCATGGGATATGGGCTTGCATCCGCTATTGCGGCCAAACTCATATACCCCAAACGGCCGTCAGTAGCAGTCGTGGGCGACGGCGGGCTGCTGATGTACGCGGGTGAACTTGAGACAGCAGCGCGCCTTGGAACGGCCGTCATCATCGTGGTGTGTGCAGACCGGACTCTTAGCCTAATAAAGATGAACCAGGAACGCAAGGGTTACCCACCCTGCGGCGTCGAGTTTACGAGTCCTGATTGGACCGCGGTAGCCAGGGGCATGGGTCTTGGTGCAGTGCGCGTCGAGACAGAAAGGGACCTGGAAGGCGCGTTGGAATTGGCGCTGTCGTGGCAGGGGCCGTTCCTCATTGAGGCGAATATCGATCCTGCAGGCTACAGAACCCGGTGACATACGTGATATACCCACCTCCAATCTCTGAACCAAGCGAATGCCCCTGGGCATTCGGGCAGGCTCAGTTGTCTTGTTCCCGGTATTTCGGGCACAGTTCGTGTATTCCTGACTTATTGAATACATGTATTCTTTTTTTGTATGACGGCAGGAGTTTGAGATTTTGGGCAGAAATCATACACTACATTTTGGAATAATGTTTCTGTCAATGGAATACTGGAGGTGTGAAATGGGATGTTTAAGCGTCCCAAGGTGACAATTGTGGGTGCGGGTGCAACAGGATCGGCAACGGCGCACCGGATAGCCGCTATGGGGCTTGGAGATGTCGTGCTCTTGGATGTTGTTCCCGGAATTCCTCAGGGAAGAGCACTTGATTTGCAGCAGGCGGCTCCGCTTGAGGGGTTTGATGCACGGATCACAGGGACCAACGATTACGCGGACACTGCTGGTTCGGACGTGGTGGTAATAACGGCCGGCTCTCCCAGAAAGCCCGGAATGACCCGGGAGGACTTGCTCCGCGTGAACTATGCCATCGTAAAGAGCGTGACTGAGAACATCGTAAGGTACTCGCCGGATTGCTACCTTATCGTACTCACTAACCCGCTTGATGTTATGACCTATGTCGCTTACAAAGAATCCGGGTTTGATGCCTCCAAGGTCATGGGGCAGTCGGGAATACTAGATTCTGCCAGGTTCAGAACGTTTCTTGCCCTGGAACTAGGGGTGGCGCTCGAAGATACCAGCGCGATCGTGCTGGGTGGACATGGAGATGCCATGCTTCCGCTACCCCGGTATGCCTCGGTGGGGGGCGTACCCGTAGAACAACTGTTGAGCAGCGATGCCATCCTGAAGATCGTGGAACGTACGAGAAACGGCGGTGGGGAGATCGTAAACCTGCTCAAGACAGGCAGCGCGTCTTATGCCCCCGGGGCTGCGGTCGCCGAAATGGTGGAGGCGATCGTTAGGAACAAAAAGCGGGTGCTTCCAGTCGCAGCTTATCTGAACGGCGAGTATGGGCACACTGACGTATATGCAGGTGTTCCTGTTGTTCTCGGAGGCAACGGCGTGGAAAAAGTAATTGAACTGGAACTTACAACCGTAGAGAAAGAAGAGTTCGGTAAGTCCATTCAGGTAATTAAGACGAACATTTATATGCTGTACGGGGGAGAGGACGCAGGGGAGAGGGTCTGTTAGAGACCTCATAATACAGAAAAAGCCCCTGTACTGCACCGTGCGGCACAGGGGCTTTTGGCATGGCTAGCTTTCGTTCCTTGGTCTGAATGTCTCGCAAATTGTTTCGGCACTGGTCCGTGCTTTGCCGGGTTGGCCTATCTGACCTGCATCAGCGTAAGGGGACGTTTTCAGGTTGTTCTTTACCAGAATTTCTGATGCTTCACACTTGTTTCCGCGTCCCCAATAGTAACAGCTCGACACTGTGCATGATACGTCCGTCATAGCTGAACACCTCCAACTATATTGTTGGGTAACGATCTTTTTGTTATTCTTATGGCTCTTGGTTAAGAGGAAAAACACCCCGGACCACGAATGTTGGTTGCATGACCAGATTGGGGGAATGGGTGAATGGAAAAGATCGGCATAGTCACGGACTCCTCTTGCAGCCTGCCTCCGGAACTTGTAAAGCAATACGAGATTGTCGTTGTGCCTGTAAGCATTCAGATTGGTGATCGGAGCTTTTCTGATGGAGTAGATCTCTCGCCGAATGAATTTTATGCCCACATTGAAAGTGGAAGCATGGCCACCACTTCGCAACCTTCCCCCGGCGATTTTCTCAAGGTGTACAGGGCGCTGTCAGAACGGGTAAACACCATAATCTCCATTCATGTCACAGGACGGGCAAGCGGTACGGTACAGGCGGCCCACCTCGCCAGACAAGCCGTACCGTCCGTGGATATTGAGGTCGTGGACTCCGGGTTTACTACCATGGCTTTGGGCTTTATGGCCATGGAATCTGCCCGGGCGGCGCTGCTGGGCTGGACCAAGGAGGAGATCCTCCGCCTCATTGAAGACCTAAAATCCCGAATACATGTGTTTGCGGCTCTACCAACCCTGACATATTTGCGCCGGAGCGGCAGGGTAGGGGCGGGTCAAGCGCTCATTGCATCCGTACTCTCAGTCAAACCCATCCTCAGCATGGCCAACGGAGTCTTGGAAGTTGTGGACCGGGTGCGCACATATCCAAGGGCGCTGACGAGAATGATTGAGCTTACGGAGAGGGCGGTGGGAGACCACCCGGTGAGGCTCTCTGTTCTCTATACCAAGACCCGCGAGCAAGCTTTTGGCTTTGCAGGCGAACTGGAAAGACGGTTGCGGTGCGTGGGTGAAACCATAATCACCGAGATGGGCACGGCTCTCGCAGTGCACGGCGGACCGGGCATGCTGGGTCTTGCGATGATGAAGGTACAGCGCGACACACCTTGACCACAGATATCTGGGGCTGTATGATAGGTAGCGGGAGGAGGCATATTGTGGACTCCGATTACGGGAAGCTCCTTGATAAACTGGATACGGGCAAGTACAAAGTGACAAGACAGCGCGAGGCGATCTTGCAGGTATTGTGTGATCACAAAGACGAACACATGAGCGCTGAGGAAATTTACGACCGTGTCCGCGAGCTCTATCCTGATATCGGACTTGCGACGATTTATAGAACTCTTGACATTCTGACCGACCTGCATATATTGCACAGGATGGACTTCGGGGACGGGAGAGCCCGTTATGAACTGGTACAGGATAAGCCTCATCACCATCACCACCTCATTTGCCTACGCTGCGGTTCCATCAGTGAGGTAAAAGACGATCTCTTGTACCAACTGGAAGAAACGGTGGACAGAGAACATGGGTTTCTGGTAGTTGACCACAGGCTTCAATTCCTCGGGTATTGCGCGAATTGCAGGGATTTTGACAGTTAACCGGGCGCCCCGGCTCCGCCGGGGTTAATCCTGAATATCTATTGAGAAAGATTATCATTGCTGAGGAGAATGAGTCATGCAGGTCCCTACCAAGATAGCCCTAGTGGGGCAGCCCAATGTGGGAAAGTCGGTTATTATGAATAACTTGACAGGGGTCGGCGCCGTGGTATCGAACTATGCGGGTACCACCGTGGAGATCACACGGGGGTACGCCAGCATCGCGGGAAAGATCGTGGAGGTGATCGATACCCCGGGTACCTACACCTTGCACTCAGATACCGAAGAGCAACGGGTGACCCAGCGGATACTGCTGGAAGAGGATATCGACCTTATCATCAACGTGATAGATTGTGTGAACTTGGCCAGGAGCCTTTACCTTACGTTCCAACTGCTGGACTTCGGGATCCCCATGATAGTGGCGGCGAATCAGGCAGACAGAGCTGCAAAACTAGGCATCATCGTGGACGCCTCTCGACTGCAGGAGGAGCTTGGTGTGCCGGTCGTTCTGATGGTGGCCACTGCCAACGAAGGCACTGAAGAGCTGCGAAAGTTGATCCGTTACGGAGGCGCAGTGGGGCGACCCATAAGGTTCTCGGAGATGCTGGAGTCTACTATCAGTCGACTCGAAGGTTATATCCGTCAGACGACCTATTCAGGCGGACATTCGTCGCGCACCCTCGCCATCCACCTTCTCGAGCATGATACGGTTGATGAGGGTATTCTGAGTAGCCACCCCGAGCTGGAAAAGCTCATCGAGCGGCTACAAACCGAGATGGGAGCAGATGACCCGCTTTGCCCAAATTGTTTTCGTGGGTGTGCCTTTTGTCCCGCCAGGGGCAGCGATCACCCGGTGTTTCTTACCTGTATTGAAAGGACCAACCAAGCCAGGGAGGTCGCATCCAGGGTCACGAGGAATACTCACAGGGATCGCGTGGATTTCATGGAAAGACTGGAAGAGGTGCTTGATCACCCTGTTGCGGGAATCTTGGCGATGGCATTTTTGGCATGGATCTCATTTCGGTTGATCACCTTGTTTTTGGGATACGCGGAAGACGTGGTTGAATGGGCGATGGCGCCGATTGGATCCGGTATTGTACGGATCGTCCAGGCGCTCCTGCCGGAAGGCGCTCTGCGGTCTATGCTCATGGATTCGCTACCGGAGGGACTGGTTATTCCATTCAGTGTGGTATTTCCCGCCATGCTGGCAGTGTACGTATTTATTGCGCTGCTTGAAGACACAGGACTTCTTGCGCGTTTTGCAGTAGCGCTTGACAGGCTTGCAGCGCTGTTTGGACTGCCAGGCCAGTCGGTTATCCCTGTTCTTTTAGGATTTGGGTGCCGTGCTCCCGCGGTAATGGCCACCCGCATCCTCCCGGATCGCCGCAGTAGGTTCATTGCGACCGCGCTCATCGGGGTTACAGTACCCTGTGCGGCCACTCTGGGGATACTCGCCGGGGTCGTGGTTCAGTTTCAGGCCAATGCGTTTGCCATTGGAGCTACTATCATTGTTGCTTTTGTACTCATCGGGCTTGGGCTCAGCCTGCTTACTGCAGGTGAAGACACTCCGCTGGTGCTCGAGGTCCCGCCGCTTCGCTTACCTGTTTTGAGGAATGTGATAGCGAAAACGGCATTCCGCATGAAAAGCTTTTTCTTACACGTGTTGCCGCTCTTGGTCGTAGTGAACGTGGCGCTAAGAGCACTGCTTTACACAAACGTGCTGGCGCGGCTGGGTGCTCTGGATCCGGTTACGGTCAGGTTCTTTGGTGTGTCAGGACCTGCCTTTGCGGGAGTGCTGATCACTGTTGTCCAGCGGTACCTCGCTCCTATGGTCTTGCTTAACCTGCCACTTACCGCAAGGGAGGCGACTATCGCTTCCAGCATGGTGGCCTTATCCTTCCCGTGTTTGCCTGTTACTATCCTAAGCATCAAAGAGCTTGGCCTTTCTGATACAGCAAAAGTATTCGGAATCGCACTGCTCGCACCGGTGATCGCTGCTTTGGTGTTAAACCTGATTCTTTGAGCCGGAGGGAAGCCAATTGAAACTGAGCGAGGCACGGCCAGGGCAGAGACTTTGCGTCATCGGCTTTGGACGGTTGGGGCGCGCGCAACTCAAACTCATGGACCTTGGCATCGTACCAGGGGTGGAGATAAAACTGCTTTCCAGATTCCTGCTGGGTGGCCCGCTGCTCCTGCAGGTGGGCCGGACCCATGTGGCAATTGGGAGGCGCATCGCTGACGGCATACTTGTTGAGGAAGTGTCCGGTAAAGACTGAGTCCGGACTCTTCCGTCGGAGGAGTGAGCTGTTTGAGGAGAATGACACTGGTGAAATTGACACTGGTTGCAGCGGCCTGGGGCGCATCTTTTGTGGCAGGCAAACACGCCGTAGAGCAGCTACCCCCGATGACTGTGGCCTTTTTCCGGTTTTTGCTTTCAAGCAGTTACTTTCTTCCCTTCTTGCTCAGGACCCCTTGCCCGTCGCGCAGGGACTGGCTGCCCATCGCCTTCTTGGGCCTCACCGGCATCTTCCTTTACAACGTGTTCTTTCTGTTCGGAGTCGCACTAAACCCTGCAGGCGAGACCGCTTTAGTCATTGCGTCAAACCCGCTTGCCATCACCACATTATCCGTCATATTCCTCAAAGAACGTGTTTCAGCAGCACAGGTAGCTGGGGTGTTGATAGGTTTTCTCGGTGTCATTGTGGTGCTGACAAACGGCACGTTCAATCTTCACATTGCTCCATCACAGCTAATCCTGCTGGGCGGGGTCATATCGTTCGCAGCCTACTCGGTCGCCGGCAAACCCGTGGTAAGACGGATCGGTGCGACCCGTTCCGCAGCTTACTCGTGTGTAGCAGGCACGCTGATGCTCGCACCCTTTGGGATTTACGCCGCAGCGGGAGTGAACCTTTTGAAAGTAACGTGGCTTGGATGGTTTTCCATAGCGTACCTCGGAATACTGTGTTCAGCAGTTGCCTATGTATGGTGGTATGACGGCATCGCGGAGGTCGGCGCAGCCAGAACAGGCGTATTCGTTAACCTGGTACCGGTATTTGCGTCACTGTTTTCGTGGGTGTTGCTCGGCGAGAGAATGAAACAATCACATGTGCTCGGAGCGGCCATGGTTATTCTCGGCGTAACACTGGCACTGAGCAGGCGCAGCGAGCGAGCGGAGGCGAAAGCATCGTGCAGCCTGAGATCGTGAGGTTCAGCGGGCCACTGGATCTTGACAGGACCTTCGGCTCCGGCCAGTGCTTCCGCTGGATGAAGAAGGGTGACGCCTATGAAGGGGTGGTGGAGCATCGCGCGTTTCGGCTCACGCTCAAAGAGGGCGACTTGTCAGTACTATCTGACGCTCCAGGAGCAGGGGAGTTCATAAGGTCATATCTTGACCTTGATACGGACTATGCTCGCATTGAGCAGCAACTGTCGGCTGCGGGCGGGGTATTGAAGGAAGCATGCGAGTACGGGTCGGGTCTTAGGCTTCTGCGCCAGTACCCGTGGGAAACCCTAATCTCTTTCATCATTTCTGCGAATAACAATATAAAGCGGATCACCGGGATCATCGAACGAATGTGCCAAAGATTGGGAAGCCCAACCAGGTGGCCAGGCATGTACGGTTTCCCGTCGCCGGAACACATTAGTGCATGCAGCGAAGCGGAGTTGCGCGCTCTAGGTCTCGGTTACCGCGCGGCTTATGTGAGGGAGGCTGCACTGTTAGTGGCATCTGGTGAGCTAGACCTCGAGCGCCTTCGTACGCTGCCGGAGGAGGATATGAGGAAACATCTCTTGAGGGTGCCTGGAGTAGGCCAAAAGGTAGCAGACTGCGTCATGCTGTTTGCGTACAGGCAGACCTCAGTCTGTCCTGTTGACGTGTGGATGAAGAGAGCGCTCATTACGTATTACGGGGAAGCATCTTGCACAAGAGTAGAAGACATGCAAAAACAGTTCGTGAGACGCCACGGGTGCCTGTCGGGCTTTGCCCAGAATTACCTCTTTTACTACCTCAGGACCCACCCGGTCCAGTACCACACATCTGGCGAGTAGGCTCTACCTCTGTTCGGGAGCGGAACAGGTGCAGCCCTGACAGTGTGATTCATCCCCCAGGTTGCAGTATCCCAGCACCAGGTTTCTTAAGAACGTGCTGGAGATCCGGTAGTAAGAACGGGAGCCGGCCTTACGGCGAGTGATAAGGCCCGCGTCTGACAGGATCTTCAGATGGTAGCTCAGCGCGGGTTGAGCCATGCCCATGTTGTCAACCAGGTGGTTCACGCACATCTCACCTGGACCTGCCAGAAGCGCTGCGATCCGTACCCTGTTTTGGTCTGAGAGCGCGCGAAATATCTGCACAATGTGCTCAAGTTTGGCGGTTGTCTCCATGTTCATCCCCCAAACGTTAGTATCAAGTTAAATATTTCGCAAACGATATGGCTATATCCTGCCGGGTTATGTATGATTATCGAGAAAGTATGAATTTCATAATGCAAAGAAGCGAGTGCCTGAAGACTGAGAAGCAAAGGAGGCGTGCGGTTTTCCGCTCTCTCATGAGTTCAAGAAAAGTGCTGGTTGTGGACGATGATGCACATATCCGCGAGCTCATAAGGCTTTGTCTTGGCCGGGAAGGATTTGAGGTACTGTCCGTGCCCGACGGGGACACCGGCCTTCAGGAGTTTTACAGGCAGAACGTGGACCTGGTGATCCTGGATGTGATGCTGCCCAGGACAGACGGCTGGGAGGTGCTCCGGAAAATCAGGGCCAAGAAGCAAACCCCAGTGATCATGCTGACCGCAAAAGACGAAGAGATGGACAAGGTCTTAGGGCTGGAACTGGGTGCTGATGATTACGTGACCAAACCCTTTGGACCCAGGGAACTGGTGGCGAGGGTGAAAGCCGTACTCAGGCGGTCTGCCGGTTGTGCAGAAGAGCAGGTCATGGAATTTTCAGGCCTCACCATTGACGTGCCGCGTCACCAGGTCAGATTCTGCGAGCGTGAGGTGGCACTCGCTCCCAAGGAGTTCGATCTTCTGGTTTATTTGGCTCAGAGGGAGGGGCGTGTAGTTACAAGGGAGCAGATCCTGGAACAGGTATGGGGTTATGAGTACGTAGGAGATGCGCGAACAGTGGATGAACACGTAAAACGCATCAGGCAGAAGATAGAGAAAGTGACCTACCCCATGCGGTTTATCCGAACTGTATGGGGTGTAGGCTATAAATTCGAAGTATGGGATGATACCCAATGAAGTTCTCCGGTCTGTTTTCAAGACTTATGGCCAGCTACATCCTGATAGTGCTGATGAGCCTTACTTTTGCAGGGGTCGGGCTCACTTATCTTGTAAGGCAGTGGGTATTCTCCGCGAGAGAGAAGGAACTGCTGTCCAGGGGTACAGGTATCGCCCAGCTGCTCGAAGGCTACATCCAGGGGACGCTTGATGCCGGTTCGGCGGTAAAGTTGCTTGACATTATGGACACATTCCTAGACGCAAGACTCTGGTTATTTGATGCCGAAGGCCGGGTGATCGCGACCTCTGAGCGCCACATGGGTGCGCAGCGCAGGTTCGGGCCCACGCAGGCGCAGGTCCAGGCGGTGCTCGCCGGGGAATTAAGCGTGACCAGATGGCCTGCTCTTGCGCTAACCGCTGCTCGCATCAACGTAGGTCTCCCGGTTGTAGTGAACGGCCGCGTGCAGGGTGCTGTGTTCTTAAGCGCTACTGTGGCGGGCTACGTGGATATTCTCGCTGCGGTGAGAAGGCAGACCATCTACGCTGTGCTAGCAGCGCTGGTAGTTGCGGTATTCGTCGCTTGGAATATCTCAAGGGCCATATCAAGACCGCTTTCCGAGATAGCGAGGATCGCCGAGCAGGTAGCAAATGGCAACTTCAGCGAAAGGGTGGAGGAGACCGGAACCGATGAGATCGCTTCATTGGCACGCACGTTCAACCTGGCTGTTGATCAGGTGGAACGGACTGTCAGCGAGCAGCAGAGGCTTGACAGCATCCGGAGGGAATTCGTGGCCAACCTGTCACACGAGTTCAGAGCCCCTCTTGCGTCCATAAGGGGATTTCTCGAGGCGATGCTTATGGACATGGTGAACGAGGAGGAGCGAGCCAGATATTTGAGCATGATGCTAGACGACGCAAAGCGCCTCGGGCGGCTGGTCGATGACATGCTGGAACTCTCCCGGATCCAGGCGCCTCAGGCAAGGGTGGACCTGCTCGAGGTGGACGCGGTGGAGGCGCTCGAAAGGGCAAAGACACGTATGGCCCAGCGTGCTGCCCGTGCTGGAGTCAGTATCGAAGTGGCGTTGGAATCTGACCCGGTACAGGTGCTTGCTGATCCAGACAGGCTCGACCAGATCCTAACAAACCTTGTGGAAAACGCCATCAAGTTTACAACACCCGGGGGTCGCGTGAGGTTGTCTGTGCGGGATGCAAAAGACAGAGTATGGTTCTGGGTATCCGACACGGGGCGCGGCATACCTGAGCAAGACCTTCCGTACATCTGGGACAGGTTTTACAAAGTCGACAAGTCCAGGGACCGGGCGGACCTGGGTACTGGCCTTGGCCTTGCTATAGTAAAAGAGTTGGTGCTCCTTCACGGTGGTGACGTGGCAGTGCAAAGCGAGCCGGGTCAGGGATCAAAGTTTGGCTTCTGGTTAAAGCGCGTTTCGCAGTGAAGTTTATGAGTTGTTCGTGCTTCGTTTAGATTTCGTTTAAACCAGTGAGATATGATCAGAGTAGACACTGTGAAAGGAGGTGTAAGGATATGAGGAAGTATGGGTGGGTCGTAGCCTTTGCGGTATTGCTTGCTCTCTTTGCAGGTACCGCGCTGGCTGCTCCCGCAGGGGACTTTCTGATAGCGCCTCGCCGAACGACGCTTTCGGACGACAACATAGTAGGCTGTCAGCAGGGGTTCGGTTATAGAAAGGTTGGGCTTGCCGGTTTGGGACTCACTGCGGAACAGGCCGACCAGATTTACCAGATCCAGGTCAACTTCATCAACGAGTCTGCCAAGATTCAGAAGGAAATGGCGCTCCTTGCTGCGGAGATAAGAAGAGATAGGATCAAGGGCGCCACGACGGAAAGCCTCCAATCCCGCATAGACCAGCTTGACGCCTTGAGGGAGAAGATGGTGGCGCTCAGAGAAGAAAAGCTTGAGGCCATCCGCTCCATACTCACGCCAGAACAGCTGCAGATACTCGAAGATGCGGCACAGAATCGTGGCTTAAAGGGTAGGGGGCCAGGCAGGTTTGGACACAAGGGCTGCTTTTGAGGACTGACAAAGAGGGACGGCTGAAATGCCCCGGCTGTGACCGGGGCTCACTGTTTTTCTCTGACTTGCGTTTCCGCCCGGGCTACACCGAGCCACGTGGCAGCCCACCGTTCGGCAATTCGAGCCTCCTTTTCCGTGTACAGTTCATCCGGTGGGATCCCCAGGAACTCATCGCCGAGCCTGGCTTTTTCTTCCTCGCTTTGGAGCTTACGGGCTACGAAATAAAGGTCCTGGAGGTCGCCGGCATTCAGCGTGGAAAACCTATCCGGGTACATCCGCAGGATTTCGGGCAGGTCCTCAGGATCTGCGTCTATGCCTGAGATGTGAGCCAGCACCTTGAGGCACAGAACGACACATTCATATGCTGAGTGGATGGCATACGCCGGATTGTTCAGAGCGATCTGCCTCCTGACTGTATCAAGGCGGGCTTCAGCCTGCCGGATGAGTGAACTGGTCATGTTTTTTCCTTTCATACCGCCAGATCCCCTAAAGATGTATTCCGGTCCCAGTAGAGTTTCCTGTTATGGCGCAGCTGTCGGGTCCTTGTAATCACTGCATCTACAAGCACGCGGCGGGAGAGACCTTCTGCAAATGCCCGATTGTCTATGAGTACAATGCCTTCTTCAATTATTCTCATGCCTGCTCCGCTGCAAGCCGGCACTTCGTGCTCATCATAAATATCAATGGGGATCCAGCAAGATCCAAGCTGCATAGCTTCTTTTGCCACTTCGGAGGACAGTTCGCGCCTTTCAAGGCGGAGTGCAGGGGCATGCCTGACAAAAGCAACCAGGCGGCACCTCTTTGAGAGCGGTTGGTACGCCAGCACCGCAAGAAGGTCTTTCCCGAGCCAGCGGCGGATCGCTCTCATGTAAGGTTTGAGGTCAGGCAGATCCATCTCATTCACGCCACCACCCCCGAGCATATTATACCATAATTTCCCATACTAAATGAAGAGCCCGGGTTCTCCCGGATATCCCGGGAAAAGTTTCTTCAGCCTGGCCATGTAAACATCTGACTTTTCGCGTTCCCCAATCAAGCGGTACGCGACAGCCAACAGGTAATATGGGGTACCTCCACCGGGGCGTGTGAGGCCCCGGGTATCCGTCTTTATCACATTGATGGCTTGACCTGGCTGTCCGGATTTGAGAAGGCACCAGGCAGCAAGGCATCGTATTTCTCCGCCAGAGCGATCCAGCATGTTCATGAGCGCTGTCGCGGCCATCTGATACTCTCCCCGGCAGGCATGGACGAAGGCGAGTATCAGCTGAAGGTCCGCATTCTCCGGTTCTTCGTCGGTCAAATGGTGGGCAAGTTCATGTGAATCTCTAAGATCTCCGGAGACCAGTCGCGCAAGTACCCGAATCCTGCCAAGACGGGCACGAGGACACATTCTGTCAGCCAGATCTAGGTGGTGTACGGCAGCCTGCCCGTTCCCTACCCTGAGTGCCGATATCCCGGCCTGAAAGTGGTACCGCGCCCGAGCTCTACGTCTCCGAGCTGACACTGCAATAAGGCACAGTATAAACAGCAAGAACTTCAACGCAAGCGGCGTTGCAAACGAAAGGCCGAGCACCCCGGCTGTGACTAAAACACCAAGCCAGCCGTCCGTGGCCGCAGGCTTCAGTACGGGCGGGGTCTTCTCATTCTTAAGCAGAAGCCTCCATGAATAAATGTATTCAGGCACCGGCAGCTCCACGTTCCAGCTCCGGCGGCGACGAAAGCCTTGTGCAGATTTCCTAATAGTTTCTATAGGTTTCATTTCGCTTCCTGCTACTCCTCATCGATTTCCAGTCGCTGAAACGTACTCCACCCTACAAGACCGTCAACAGTCAACCCGTTATCCCGCTGAAACGCAATGACCGCTGCTTTCAGCATGGGACCGAAAAAGCCATCCAGTTCACCTCTATAATATCCAAGCTCCTCCAGTCTTTTCTGAATGAGCAGCACATCTGAGCCACGATCTCCATCCTGCAGTACTCTCTTGGGAGCCAGGTCTCCTATGATTTTTACTGGTGTGCCCACATCGACCATCTCATATAGCCTTGCCACATGGGCATTGTGCATCCGAATGCACCCACCGCTCAGATCCCTTCCGATGCTGTAAGGTTTGTTAGTGCCGTGAATACCGTAAATACCCCAGGGGATGTCAAGTTGCATCCAGTGCGTGCCGAAGCCTCCGCCCCAGCCGGACAACTTACGCTTTATCTTCCAGTCACCCATAGGCGTTGGAGTGGAAGGCTTGCCCAGCGCTACGGGAAACCGTGCTATTTCCTCGCGACCGGAGAACACATACAAGGTATAGGTGTATGTATCGATGAGCACACGGACATCCTTTGGCGTTACACTAGCCATAACGGAAGATTCCGAAGTTGCATCTATCATCCAGGGCAACAGTGCGAAAAGAGTATCCAGATCCACAACGCCAGTGGGCGCAAGCCCTTCAATCTCCTGGAACTTGGATACTGCCGCCGCCGTCTGATGAGTAAATGCAGAAGATACAGTGCATTCCAGTCCGTAATAGCTGAGCGCGCTGGTGATTAACCGCGCCCATTCAGGGTCCGAATGTTTAACTGAGATGGGAATGAAATCCTCGCAATCTGGAAAGTGGGGAGTGTATGAAGTGTACGTGTCGGAAACTATGACTTTCGGCTCGGGGTTCGGGACGGAAAAACTGTCTTTGGACCTAATATCGCCGCACGACGACAGTACCAGGGTGATTAGGCACAGCAGCAGCATACGAGTTGGCATTTAATCGCTTCACCTCTGAACTCGTTACCCTGGAAATACAATACTCAGTCAGAGAGAGGATAATGACGGCATCAAGGCGAACAAAACACCCGAACGAAGCCAGAACCCGCTGACGTCGGGAGGGGGTGCGGAGCATGTGGCGCTGGATAGCACTACCCCTGTGCGTATTAATACTTGCTGCAGCCGTTTTTCAGGGCTGTGTAGCACCTATGGAACTGCTGGACGTGAGCCCAAGGCCAGGCCAGAGCGGCGTATCGCTGGATGCAAAGATATCGATTGCTCTGTCCCGTCCAGTTCGCTCGGGGCATTCGCTCTCGTTGTTACCTCCTGTTTCGGGTACGCTCCTTGTGGATGATACAAAAGTGGTGTTCTTACCGGAAGTCTTACTACCTGGGGTTCGGTATACAGCCACTTATTCAAACCCAAGACTCAAGGGCGGTTCTTTTTCGTGGAGCTTTGTTACGGAGGGCGTGGAAGAACCCTTTCCCTCAGCACCTGCCGTGGTGCTCACTGCAGGACCCTTTGAAAGAGTCACGGGGCTCAGCTGGTATGACGACGAGAGGCTCGTTGCCGCATTGCGCTCGGGCTCCAAAGAGAGCATCTCACTGATATCCATAGAAGGAGACAGGACGGACCTTCTGTCGCTCTTCCCCAATTCGTTCTTCCGGTTTTATGTGTTCCAAGACAGGATCTATTACTCCAACCAGCACACGCAGAGGACATGGTGGTTGCCTGCTGGTGAAACAGAGCCAAGGGAGATTCTCCCAGGGCTTGTATTCCATCCATCTCCCGATGGGAGCAAAGTGGTGGCATACGGCACCAGCAGAGCAGGGCAATCCGCCGCGCGGATGTGGGATAGCCATACTGGCTCGGTGAGGGAGCTTGCCGGTGTGGCAGTGAAGGACTTTCCTTTCACAGGTCTTGGAAACTCATGGAGTCCGGATAGCGCGTTCTACCTGTGCGTATCAGCTGATGGGACCCGGGGGTTTTCCATCATTCATTCGGCAACTGGCGAGGCGATTTATACCAGTGACTCAGGCAGCAATCCGGTATGGTCAAAGCAGGGAGCGTCGCTGGCTTTCTTCAACTGGGTGGGCGAGCAGCCGACGCTCTTTGTGGTAGAACTCTACTCCGGAGACATCCTTGAAGTTCCGCTACCACAGGATCCCGTAACCCCACCGGTGTGGTCGGCTGAGGGGGAGCTAATCGCTGTAGCGGCGGGAAACAACGTATATGTTTACAACCTTGTAGAAGGAGACTGGCGGCACCTTGCTGAGTTCCCAAAGGACGTGTTCTCAGTGCCGCAGGAATTCTCTCCTGGCGGAGACTACTTGCTCGTTACTACCTTCAGCGTGGACTTGTCAAGGCTCGGCGAGGTGCTCATAGACAAAGCCGGAGGACTGACCGATCTCGGACAGGTGGATCGGGTATTGTGGCTTGACCACTCCACGCTCGTAATCAAGCACTTCTTCGAGGAGATGGGTTCTGAAATCTGGCTTGTGGACGCGCAGTCAGGGCTGCCGCTTCACCCTTTGAGCCCTTCAGGATGGTTGACGCAGCCGGGCAGCGTGGCTATCTCCCCGACAGGTGAGTACGTCGCGTTCACTTCTGCGACCGCTAGCAGGGACAGAGAATACATCTTCATCGTGTCTACGGGCATTTCCAAGTAGTACCTGCCGTGATACCGGTTGATAATAATAACGAATGGAGGGATGAGGCGCGGGCTAACTGGTACCACCGGTTCTGGATCCGGCGCCGCTGATTGTGAACATGCTCGTCTCTTGTGTACAGACAAAAGCGTACTCGATCTACGAAAGTGAAGAAGGACTTGAGCATTCGTTAGAAATGTTGGACCAGGCACTTGAACACGGCCCGGAGTTAGTGGTATTGCCTGAGTGTGTGTACCCGGCCTATTACCTCCACGAGTTTCGGCCTGAGAGGCACCGTCCCTTTGAGGATGTGATCAAACTATTTGCACAAAGGGCGAAGGCACATCATGCATATATCGCAGTAGGTCTTGTGGAGGGCACCTCGGAACTGTATAACTCCGTGTTCCTGTTGGGGCCTGATGGGAATATCGAAGGTCATGCCAGGAAGGAATTACTCTGGCATTTCGACTCGAAGTGGTTTACGCCCGGCTGGGAGCACACGCCGGTCAGCATCAAGGGTACGACCGCAGGCATGTTTGTATGCGCGGATGGCAGACAGCCAGAAATTGCCAGAATCCTCCGGATCAAAGGGGCCCGCATGCTCATTGACGTGACCAACTGGGTTACCACAGGGCGCGATCTGTCAAACCTCCCAAATCCTCAGCCAGACTTCATTATGCGTGTGAGGGCCATGGAGAATGAGGCGTGGGTGCTTGCTGCCAACAAGGTTGGGCGGGAACTGGACTCAGTCTTGTACTGCGGTAAAAGCATAGTGATCAACCCTGCGGGGGAGGTCGTAGCCCAGGCGCCATCGGACCAGCCCACTATCCTATTGGCTGAAGTGGACGTTGATGCGAAAGGACTGGACACGCGTCCCCACCCCGTGCGGGATCGGCGGCCTGATCTGTACGGTGGGCTGCTGAAGAAGGGGAAAGTGGAAAACCCGCTGAGGAACGAGGTCTACGTTGCGCTCGCTCAGGTGGACCCGGGGGAAGCAGCGGTAGCTGACACTGTGAAGCGCTTCGCCGGTTATGCGCAGGAACAAGGGGCAGACCTGGTGATCTTCCCCGAACTGCCTGCAGGTACATACCACGCCGTAAAAGACGCACTCTCCTCAGTCTCTGTACTTACCTGCTTTACCACCATGAACGACGGAAAGAAAGTAACGTACATCTTGAGGTCCGGACGCACGCTGCATGAGTACTGCAGGGTACACACAACGGAGGAAGAGGGTATTACCCCGGGTGATTCCATTGACGTCGCCGACCTCACACACTTTGTGGCCGGGGTGATGCAGGATGCAGAAGGCCTCATACCCGAACAGGCCCGGACCCTGTCTCTTGCAGGTATGCATTTGCTTATATGGCCGGGAGACTGCCCCGAGAAAGAAATGGTCGCAAAGGCGCGGGCCGCCGAGAACCGCATCTTCGTCGCCAGCGTGACTTCACCGTCGGGATCGGGGAGCTTTGTGATAAACCCGTACGGGGCTGTAATGGGAGGATGTCCTCCCGGTTTATCCCACATGGCCATCATTCAGGTACCGGTGGTGCTGGCTGCAAGCAAGCACCTGGCACCATATACCGATGGATTTTTGGGAAGAATACCTGCAGCCTACGGGGACATTGCCGGACGGTAACGCATCGTGCGTCGGCGGAGTCTGTGCCGACCATTGACATACCGTTCCAATTGGTAGTACAATCGTGTAAAGCTACCAGTGTATATACCAAGACTCAATGTATGTTACAGAGAGGAGGATGTCTGACTTGAAGAATCTCCTGAAGGGGAAGGACGTATTAACCGCGCAGCAATTCTCGAAGGAAGAGATATTGCAGGTCATGGACGTGGCCGCCGATATGGAGAAGGCTGTACGCAAGGGTAAGAACTTGGACAACATGGAAGGGAAAATTCTGGCGACGCTATTTTTTGAGCCAAGCACCAGGACCAGGCTTTCATTTGAGGCAGCAATGCTGCGTGTTGGCGGGCAGGTCATCAGTGTGGCAAGCGGTGCCACATCGTCTGCAGCGAAAGGTGAGACCATCGCCGACTCTGTAAAGACTGTGGAAGGCTACGCTGATGTGATAGTGATAAGACATCCCCAGGTGGGCTCGGCGCAAGAAGCGGCAGATGCTGCGGATATTCCCGTCATAAACGGGGGCGATGGCACTGGCCAGCACCCCACTCAGGCGCTTCTTGACGTGTATACAATTACGAAGGAAAAGGGAGGACTTGAGGGGCTCACCGTATGCTTGCTGGGTGACTTGAAGAACGGCAGGACAGTGCACTCGCTGTCGCATATGCTTGCACTTTTCGGTGCAAGGATTGTACTATGTGCGCCCGAGGTGCTGAAGATGCCCGACTACATAGTAGCAGATCTAAAACAAAGGGGCGCGGAAGTCCTGGAGATTCCGGACGCTGCTGAAGCCGCACAGCAGAGCGATGTACTGTATGTGACACGGGTGCAAAAGGAGCGCTTCGCATCCGAGGAGGATTACCTAAAGGTCAAGGGCATTTACGTCATTGACATGAACATGATACGGCAGGCGAAGAAGGGTATTACCATCATGCACCCGCTGCCCAGGGTGGATGAGATCGCGTATGAAGTGGACTCGTACGAAGGCGCCGCATACTTCAGGCAGGCCCACAACGGATTGCCCGTGCGGATGGCCCTTCTGTCTATGGTGTGTGGTAGAGTATAACAGAGGTTTAGCCACACAGCAGAGACTAAGGACGGGTGTCTTTGACTCCCGTCCTTTTTGTATCTACGCAATGATTCATGGGAGGAAATCAGGCACAGGAAGAGAATCTTTTTAATAAGCGAAACGGAGTTTTATTCATCGGAAAGGAAGACAGAAGGGCTCTACGGCAGTGATCCAGCGGAAAGGGTGATGGCATAGATATGTTGGCAAAAGTGGGCTTGATCACGATCGGACAGTCCCCTAGGGAGGACATCGTACCTCACATCACTCGCATTCTCGGACCGGAAATCGAGGTCAGGGAGGTCGGCGCTTTGGATGACGCATCTCCCGGGGCAGTTGATTACAGGTACAGCGGGGAACAAGGGCCCGTGTACGTCACCCGCTTAAGAGATAAAAGCCAGGTGGAAGTGGCAGAATCAACACTCTTACCTTTAATTCGCCGGTGCGTTAGCGAACTCAGAAAAGACGGCATATCGACTTTTGGTCTTTTGTGTACAGGTGAGTATCCAGACCTGGCGGACATTCCTGGATTGATCAGGCCGTACCCGGTACTACACCGGCTGATAGATGCACTCTTGCCGGCGGGTAGGCTTGGGGTGGTCGTACCCAGCGTCCGGCAGGTGGAGGAGAAGAAACGCGACTGGGCGTCACCCGGTCGCGAGGTGTGCGTAGCTGTTGCCTCGCCTTACAGCGCTGAAGACGAGTTGAATGACGCGTGCGCACGTCTAAAAACTTGGGGTTCTCAGCTCGTGGTGCTCGATTGTCTTGGATTTTCGCATGAGCTGAAAATGAAAGCACGATTCATGCTCGGTGTGCCCGTTGTGATGGCTGGGTCAGTGCTCGCGTGGACCATGAAAGAGCTTCTTTAGCAGGAGCAAAATTCTGCAGGTTCAAAAGAGGAATTTCAATGCACGTGCCGAATATAGTAATTATTCCAACCATAAGAACTGTGTGCCATTATCCGGAACTGAGGTGGGCGAAAGGGCCAATGCAGGGAATACAGCGGGTTGTATCTGTTCTCAAATTGCTGAGCGATTCTAGCGAAGGACTGGGCGTTACGGAAGTGGCCGACAAGCTGGATCTCCCAAAGAGCACTGCTTTTCGGATACTGCAGGCGCTTGGCGAATCGCACCTTGTGTATCAGGATGAATCGACGAAGAAATACGGGTTGGGAATGGGGATCCTGGCACTGGGAACTAGGCTCTTGAACCGGTTGGATATCCGACCCGTGGCAGAGCCGTACCTGCACCAGCTGAAGGACCTCCTCGGCGAGACGGTATTCTTGAGCCTGTGGGAAAAGGGTCTGGTCATATGTGTCCATAAGGTCGAGACAGAGAAGAACCTGAGATATTTTGTGGAAGTCGGACGCCCCATGCCGCTTCACTGTACTGCAGCAGCAAAGGCCATTTTAGCTTATCTGTCGGAGAGCGAGCTTGCACGCGTGATAGAAGACATTAAATTCGAGAGATACAACGCCCGTACATGCACTACGCGAGAAGCGTTTATCAAGGAGCTGTTGCTTACTAGAGAGCGAGGCTACTCTGTCTGTGACAGAGAGATGGAACATCTGGTGAAAGCCATCGGCGCGCCGGTATTCGGTTCGGATGGCAATGTGCTCGGAAGTATTACCGTGCTCGGGCCAGTAGACCGGTTTACTGACGATTTTATGGAAAGAGCCGGAGAGGCTGTGAAGGCGTGTGCCCGGAGGATTTCGGAGCACATGGGCCCGGGCTATGACAGGCTACACGGGGGAAACCCGTGACATAGCGACTTGAGGCAACAACACCATGCGGAGGTGGGAAGAAATGGGTAAGGTAGGCAAATTAGTGGCGGCAGCTCTGGTGCTGGTTTTTATTGCATCGTTTGCTGCAGGGTGTTCTTCGCCCAAGAAAGACCCGATTAAGATCGGGATTGTAGCTCCGCTTTCCGGAGGCGCGGCTATGGTGGGTGACACCCAGGTCAAAGGAGTAGCCCTGGCGATCAAACAGATCAACGCCGCAGGGGGCATTCACGGCAGGGAAGTCATATACATCGCGGAGGACGATGAGCAGATTCCTGCCAAGTCAGTAAGCGCAGTAAACAAGCTGGTCTACAACGATAAGGTGGATGCGGTCATCGGTACGGTGAACAGCTCGGCTACGCTGGCCAACATGGAAGTCACCCGCAAGGCGGGAGTTCCTCAGATTACACCAATATCTTCAAACCCGAAGATCACGAAATTAGGGAACGAATGGATTTTCCGACTTCAGGCCTCTGATGAACATCAGGCCAGGGCCATTGTGGACTATGCGGTCAACGAGCTCAAGATTAAGAAACCCGCGGTAATCTACCAGTCTGACGACTATGGTACAGGCGGCAAGGACGTTATCGTTGACCGGCTGAAGGAGCTGAACGTAAATCCGGTGGCAGTCGAAGCGTTTGCGCCTGATGCCCAGGACATGACGGGTCAGCTTCTCAAGATCAAGAACGCAGGAGCAGATGGTCTGTTCATGTGGACCATGTATGCTCAGGCCGCGCTCATTGCAAGGCAGGCTCGGCAGATAGGGCTAGATGTGCAACTTATGGGAGGAGGCGGGTTGACCAACCCGAAACTGGTTGAGCTGGCAGGCGATGCAGCTTATGGCCTCTTGAACACGCAGACGTTCTTCCCGGACAAGGAAGGCGCATCGCCTGAGGCGGCTGCGTTCATCGATGCATACGAGAAAGAATATGGTATGCTCCCTGACTCAAACGCCGCAATGAGTTACGACTCTATGATGATATTGGCTAAGGCAATGGAAGCTGCAGGTCCGAGTTTGGACAAAAAGAAGGTACGTGACGCCATCGCCGCGACCCGGGACTACAGAGGAGTCACTGGCGTAATCACCATCGATGAGTACGGCGACGCCAACAGAGACATCCTCATCATCAGGGTCAAGGTGGGCGGTGGGTACGAAGTTGTCTGGCCCAAGAGGTAAGAGGCAATAAGTATAAGACCCATCTCGAGATAAGCGCGGCGTCAGCTGCCGCGCTTATCTCCAAGACCCGAGGAGGCAACATGTTTGTCCAACAAGTAATTCAGGGGCTCGCGATAGGGAGTGTGTATGGACTTATGGCCCTGGGTTACGCGCTGATGTGGCAGGCCTGGGCGGTGCTTGACTTTGCTCGGGGCGAGGCCGCTATGATCGGTGCCTTCTCGATTTTGGTATTTCATTCGTTTTTCAAGATACCGTTCGTGGCTGCCTTTCCTTTGGCCATAGCAACCAGCGCGATCCTTGGCTATGTGATTCAGTGGCTTGCTTACAGGCCCCTGATAGGGGGCATACCAATAAACAGGCTCATCGCCACGTTGGGAATGGGAATCTTGCTTCGGAACCTGGCCCGGGTAATTTACGGGGCGGACCCATACCCGTTTCCCACAGTATTTGGGGACAAACCCGTTTCTATAGGCAATGTGCTTGTGGTACCTCAGAACGTGTGGATTACCGCAATAGGCTTTGCACTAGTAGTACTGCTCAGGCTGTTCCTCACCCGCACATACACGGGTAAAGCGATGAGAGCGGCCGCGCAGGACAGGGAAACCGCTGCTCTTATGGGCATCCGGGTGAAGCAGAGCATGGCATTGACATTTGTGCTTGCGACGTGTCTTGGCGCGATTGCCGGCCTCTTAGTGGCTCCCGTCTATTTCGTCCGGGCAGACATGGGATTGTCCATCGGCCTTCGAGGCTTTGCATCGGCGGTGCTCGGCGGACTTGACAGCGTAACCGGGGCGATGATAGGAGGACTGCTGCTTGGTGTCACCGAAAACCTGGCCGCCGGCTATATTTCCTCCGGTTACCAGGCTGCCATTGCATTTTCCATCATGATTCTTATTCTGATTTTCCGTCCCCAGGGCATCATGGGACGGAGACTGTAGGAGGTGAAGGACATGAAAAACCTCTATAGGAAGTACAGGACGGTAGCATTGCTTCTGTTGGCATACGCCGTTCCTGTGCTCACACGTGATCCGTATGTCCTCCACCTGGCAAACATGGCCTGCATTTTCGCCATACTGACGCTATCTCTTAATATTCTCACGGGCTTCACAGGGCAGTTCTCAGTCGGCCATGCCGCTTTTTACGGGATAGGCGCATACACCTCCAGCCTGCTGGCTGTCAAGGCAGGGGCGCCGGTGTGGCTTGGATTCCTGGCCGCCCCGGTGGTTGCCGCTGTATTTGGCATACTGCTTGGACTGCCCACGTTGAGACTCAGGGGATTCTACCTCGGAGTGGTCACGCTCGGGTTTGGAGAAATCATGTACCAGGTATTTGTGAACTGGATATCGCTTACGAACGGCCCTAAGGGGTTGACCGGGGTGCCCGCACCGCGCATCGGTTCAATCGTGCTGGATACCTACGGCAGCTACTATTTTCTTTCTATCACGCTACTTGTGCTTACCATTGTCGTTGCGTACAGGCTGCTTTATTCTCGTGTAGGCAGGGCGCTGCTGGCTATTAGGGAGAACGAGACGGCTGCGGAAGCTATGGGGATTAACTCCACGTACTACAAGGTGATGGCATTTTGCGTCAGCGCCGCGCTGGCAGGTATGGCGGGAGCGCTGTATGCTCATGAGATCATGTTCGTCAGCCCCGAGTCTTTCGTGAATGCCGAGTCCGTGTCTATACTCAGTATGATGGTAGTGGGGGGCATAGGCAGCATCCCTGGATCCGTAGTGGGGGCTATCACTCTGACTCTCGTACCCGAGTATCTCAGGTCATTCGGAGACCTGAGGCTGGTGGTTTACGGCCTGGCCATCGTGCTCATGGTAATCTACTCTCCCCAGGGTATCGGTGGTTGGATCACCAGAGTAGATCAGTATTTGTCGGGAACTGCAATCAGGAAACCGGTAAGAGGAGGTGTGGAACGTGGCGCTGCTTGAGACTCAAGGCCTGTCCATATCCTTTGGAGGAGTGCACGCTGTCCAAGGGGTAGACCTCCAGGTCGAAAAGGGCGAGATCTTTACTATCATCGGTCCCAACGGAGCCGGAAAGACCACGTTCTTCAATCTCGTCACCGGATATTACAAGGCAAACAGCGGACGGGTGATTTTCAAGGGCGATGACATTACGCATCTTGCCCCATACCACAGAACGAAAAAAGGCATAGGAAGGTCGTTTCAGGTCCTCATGCTGTTTCGCGACATGACTGTGTTAGACAATGCAATGGTTGGCTTGCACTGCAGGCTCAAGTCCAATCTTGCTGGCGCGCTACTTCGAACTTCCGCGACCGTCAGAGAGGAAGCGGAGGGACGAGAGAAAGTTCGGCAGCTGCTGCACTTCGTCGGTCTTGACGGAAAAGAACACGAGATGGCAAAGAACCTATCGTACGGGCAGCAGAAACGGCTTGACATAGCGCGCGCCCTGGCCACCGACCCGGAGATCCTGCTGCTTGATGAACCCGCGGCTGGTCTTAACACGCAGGACCTGGCAAGCCTTACAGACATGATACAGCGCATTCGGGACAGAGGTATTACCGTCCTGCTTATCGAGCACAAGATGGATCTGGTGATGAGCATATCAGATCGTATCATGGTCTTAAACTTCGGCAAGAAGATTGCCGAGGGCACGCCGGACGAGGTCAGGCAGAACGAAGCGGTAATAGAGGCCTACCTCGGAAAGGAGGAATAACGGTTGCTCGAGCTTAAGAACGTACACACCTTCTATGGTGTGGTGGAGGCTTTGCGGGGCATCTCGCTCACCGTGAATGAGGGTGAGATCGTCACCCTGATCGGTGCCAACGGGGCCGGAAAGACCACCACGCTCAAGACCATTACCTCCTCGGTCAGGGCAGCCTCCGGCGAGATCCACTTTGACGGCAAGAGAATCGACAGGCTTCCTGAAGACGAGATAGTGAAGATGGGAATATCGCTGGTACCGGAAGGCAGGCGGGTGTTTCCCCGCATGACAGTTCTTGAGAACCTGGAGATGGGCGCATACGTCCGAAGGTTTGACCGGGCAGGTATTTTGGCTGATTTGAAGAAGATGTATGCATTGTTTCCCAGGTTGGAGGAGAGAAAGAACCAGCGCGCGGAAACGCTTTCAGGAGGCGAACAGCAGATGCTGGCTATTGCGCGCGCTCTCATGTCACGACCGCGGCTTCTTATGCTTGATGAGCCCTCCATGGGGCTTGCACCGTTAGTCGTAAAAGGGATTTTCGATATCATCAAAGAGATTAATGAAGCGGGTACGACGGTGCTGCTTGTCGAGCAGAATGCCCGAATGGCGTTGAAGGCCGCGAACCGTGGCTACGTCATCAGGACGGGGGAGATTGTCAAGGAAGGCGACGCAAAAAGCCTCACTGAGGATCCAGCAATCCGTGCGGCTTACCTGGGGGAAAAGGTATATGGTAAAGGTGAAGCACAGTAGTTAAGAGCGCACTGGGAGGTGGGATGCAGTCATAACTGCTTTGTGACGTGTGAAAAGACCATAGGGCTGACATTGTGTATGCGTCACAGGTGCAGTGTACCCAATGGGGCCACAGGACGCAAATAACCGGTTAGTTAGAGCTTAGGCAAATATGCTAAGAGAACTATCAAGTATCGCAGTGTGAGATGCCAAAACTGCCAAGTTACAAGAAGGAGTGTTGGAATTGGGAAGGCAAAAGACCATCGTCGTAGCCCTAGGAGGCAATGCTATTCTTCAGCCGGGCCAGAAGGGGACCGCTGAGGAACAGCTCCGAAACGTGGACGCAACTGCAAAACAGATCGCCCAACTCATAGCAAGCGGGTACCGCGTGGTTATCACTCACGGGAACGGGCCTCAAGTAGGAAACCTGCTTATTCAACACGAAGCGGGGTCCTCTCAGGTGCCTGCTTTGCCGCTTGATGTATGCGGAGCCCAATCGCAGGGACAAATAGGGTATATGATGCAGCAGTGCCTGGGTAAACGACTGAAGGAAATGGGAATCGAAAAGCCGGTTGTCACTGTTGTTACCCAGATGATCGTCAGTAAGGACGACCCGGCATTCGCAAAGCCATCAAAGCCCGTCGGCCCCTTCTACACAGAAGAACAGGCGAGGTTGCGCATGGAACAAAAAGGCGAGACTTGGGTGGAAGACGCTGGCAGGGGCTGGCGCAAAGTGGTGCCATCTCCTGACCCCATAAGCATGGTAGAGAAAGAGGCTATCTTGGCCCTGGTTGAAAGCGGAGTAGTAGTCATCGCCAACGGCGGAGGCGGTATCCCCGTGGTCCAGAAAGATGGCTACTACGAGGGGGTTGAAGCCGTTATCGACAAGGACCTGGGCGGGCAGCGCCTTGCCATGGATGTAGGGGCAGATATGTTTGTCATCCTCACTGATGTGGATAAAGTAGCTTTGCACTACAAAACTCCGGAGCAAGTGAACCTCGACCAGATGACGCTGGCGGAGGTAGAGAAATATCAAAAGGAAGGCCATTTCAAGGCCGGCAGCATGGGTCCCAAGGTGGAGGCGTGCCGAAGGTTTGTGGCTGCGGGCGGAGAGGTGGCGATTATTGCCTCACTCGATACTGCAATTGATGCGATTAACGGAAGAGCTGGAACCAGGATAGTCAGATAATGAAAGGGAGGAGGGGCGCTGGGAATGCGTCCCTTCTTCAGATTCGTCTTTGGCCCTTAATTTACATAGACAATCAGCGTGTCAGCAAGGCCTGGCGCCGGAAGGAGCGGTCGACGATGTATGACTATTTGATTTACGGAGGTCTGGTTGTAACGGGATCTACAATTGTGAGGGCGGACGTGGCTGTCCGGGATGGGCGCATCGAACACATCGCTCCTGAAATCGACAGAAGTTCATCCGCGAAGCACTTCGACGCTACCGGTAAGCTGGTGCTCCCAGGAGTGATTGATGTACACTCTCACCCTGTTTACGAAGACAGGATTGGCAATACCTCCATCGCTGCGGCGTTTGGTGGAGTCACTCACACGATTCACTACGCCTATGTCAAGCCCGGTCAGCCTGTGATAGACACATTGAAGCGCTTTCAGGACGAAGGATTGGCCGACTCAGTGGTGGATTTCAGCCTGCACGCAGGTTTCTTTGACGCACCTAACCAGGTTCCCCTGATACCTGAGATGTTTAAGATGGGAATCACGTCGGGCAAGCTCTTCATGACATACGCCAAGCTGAAGTGGATGAGTGACGATTACTGGTTGATGGCTGCGGCGGACATACTGGCCAAAGAAGGTGGCCTCCTCATGGTACACGCGGAGAACGGCTTGGCCACGGACTACCTGGAGGATAAGTACTTAAAAGAAGGCAAATCCATAATGGATGTCTTTCTTGATACGCGGCCTGACCTACTGGAGGCTGAAGCCATTAACCGGGCCACGCGAATTGCCCAGGTTGCCGGCTGCCCAATTTACATCGTGCACAACACCGCTGCGCTGAACCTTGATGTGATCAGGCGCATTCGCGGGGAGGGCTACCGCATGTACACTGAAACCTGCCCGCAGTACTTATGTTTAAACGATGAGGTCTATGCGAGGTTTGGAGCGAGGGCAAAGGTCGGTCCGCCCATTAGGAGGGAGACAGACAGGCTGGCGCTCTGGGAAGGGTTAAAAGATGGTAGTATCGACACCATAGCCAGCGATCACGCAGCCAAGTCCAAACAGCCTGATGACGATTTCTTCCAGGCCCCCTTCGGTGCCCCCCAGGTGGAGACCTCACTGACTGTTTGCTATGATGAGGGGGTCAACAAGGGCAGGATCCCGGTGACCCGTCTTGTGAAGGTTATGAGCGAAAATCCGGCCCGAATTTTCGGTCTGTATCCGCATAAAGGCACTGTGCAGGTAGGAAGTGACGCCGACATCGTGGTGTTCGATCCGCACCTGAGGCATAAGATTACCGACGAAACGCAGAAAACGAAGGCGGGCTACACACTATACCATGATCGTGAAGTCCTGGGCAAACCCGTGTTTTCTATGCAACGGGGCCGGGAATTGCTGCGGGACGGAGAAATCGTTGCAAGACCCGGCTGCGCCAAGTTTTATCCAACCCGTGCAGGCCAGGTAGACATTGATGCGTTAGTTTAAATGCACACGCATAACAGGCATATTGAGGCAGGCGGTAGTGCCGCCTGTCTTGTTCTTATGCGCTCGGGATGGAAGTATGAATATCCATGAGGTCGGGGGGTCCGGGGCACAGCCGAGGGGGAAAGATGCAGTGAGTGTAGAAAATAACTAGCAAGAAATACTTGAGCTGAGGAGGTTTACATGGGTCCCGTCATTTTAAACGGAACGAGCCTGACTCTAGCGGAGATAAAGGACGTGGCCAGATCCGGCAGAACAGTCTGTGTTGATCCAGAGGCCCTGACCCGGGTAACCCGATCCCGGAACGTGCTGGAGCGCTACCTCCAGGACAACCGGGCTGTCTATGGAATCACAACGGGGTTTGGTATGTTTGCAAACCGCACTATTTCCAGAGAGCAGCTCAGGCAACTGCAGGCGAACCTGATCAGATCCCATTCGGTGGCGACAGGAACACTCTTTCCTGACGACATTGTGAGAGGTGCTATGCTACTCAGGGCTAACACTTTTGCCAAAGGGTATTCCGGAGTGAGACCTGAGGTACTGGAACAGCTGGTTCAGGCCTTGAATAGGGGCGTATTACCGTGCGTATTTGAGAAAGGTTCGCTTGGCGCAAGCGGAGATCTCGCGCCTTTGGCTCATATGGCGCTTGCGCTGATGGGGGAGGGTAGGGCGAAGTTTGGCGGCCAAGAAATGGAAGCAGCTGAAGCGCTAAAACTTGCGGGTATGACTCCTTTGACGTATGAAGCCAAGGAAGGGCTCGCGCTGATCAACGGTACCCAGTTTATGACGTCTTCCGGTGCGCTTTCGGTACTGGATGCAGAAACCATTATGAAGACTGCGGAAATCACAAGTGCGCTCACGCTTGAGGTATTGCGGGGTATCCCGGCGCCTTTTGAAGATCGAATACACAGGTTAAGACCGCATCCTGGTCAACTGCGCTCAGCTTTCAATCTTCGCCGACTCCTTGAGGGTAGCGAATTGGTTACCGAGCCTGGGGAGGTTCGGGTGCAGGACGCCTATACCTTGCGGTGCATCCCTCAGGTCCATGGTGCTTCGTGGGACGCACTCGAGTACGTAACCAAGGTGATTGAAGTAGAGATCAACTCGGCTACCGACAACCCGCTGGTATTTCCCGAACATGGAGACACGGTATCCGGCGGGAACTTTCATGGCCAGCCTATCGCCCTGGCACTGGACTTTCTAGCCATCGCCGTTTCGGAAATAGCCAACATCAGCGAGAGGCGGATAGAACGCCTGCTCAACCCCAGCCTGAGTGCTCTTCCTGCGTTTCTCACCGTCAACGGAGGGCTTGAATCAGGTTACATGATTGCGCAGTATACCGCTGCTGCGCTCGTGTCTGAGAACAAGGTGCTCGCATCGCCTGCATCGGTTGACTCTATACCAGTGTCGGCGAACCAGGAGGATCACGTGAGCATGGGAAGCATTTCAGCGCGTAAACTCCGTGAGATCATTTCAAATACCATGACTGTGTTGGCGATTGAACTCATGTGCGGGTGCCAGGCGCGGGATCTTGGCCAAAAAGGCCGGATGGGCGTCGGAACCAGCAAGGCGTACGATCTTGTGCGGCAGCACTTGCCACCGCTTGATAGAGACAGGGTACTGCACAACGACGTGGAGACTGTCCGCCGGTTGGTCTCATCGGGCGAAGTGGTCAGAGTTGTAGAGGAGTGTACTGGTAAGCTGTAGAAAGGAGGTTTTTCGTTTGGACATCAAAGCTCCCAGAGGAACCATGATTACCTGCAAAGGGTGGCAGCAAGAAGCTGCCATGCGAATGCTCATGAATAACCTGGACCCTGAGGTGGCTGAAAGGCCGGAAGACCTTGTGGTGTACGGAGGGACCGGGAAGGCGGCGAGGAACTGGGAAGCATATCACCGGATAGTCAACAGTTTGCGCCAGCTGGAGAGCGATGAGACACTGCTTGTGCAGTCAGGCAAGCCTGTCGGAGTGGTGCGCACACATGAGGATGCACCGAGAGTACTCATCTCCAACGCGATGCTGGTACCGGCGTGGGCGAACTGGGATACGTTCCGGGAGCTTGAGTTGAAGGGCCTCACTATGTACGGCCAGATGACTGCGGGCAGCTGGATCTATATAGGTACTCAGGGGATTATACAGGGCACTTATGAAACTCTGGCGGAGCTGGCCAGGCAGCACTTCGGTGGGACCCTGAAAGGGCGGCTTGTAGTTACCGCGGGCCTTGGCGGAATGGGTGGAGCCCAGCCGCTGGCGGTGACGATGAACGAAGGTGTGGTCATAGCGGTGGAGGTGGACGAAAAACGCATAGAACGGCGGGTAAGGACGGGCTACTGCGATACTCAGACCGCGGACGTGGACGAGGCGGTCAGAATGGCCGAACAGGCTGTCAAGGAAGGCAAGCCACTTTCCATCGCATTACTGGGCAATGCTGCCAACATGTTACCCGAGCTACTTATGCGGGGGATAAGGGTCGATGTGGTAACAGACCAGACCTCCGCCCACGATATACTCAATGGGTATATACCCGCAGGGATGTCTCTGGATGAAGCGGAGGCGCTCAGACGCTCTGATCCGGCGCAGTATATCGAGCGGGCCAAGGAAAGCGTGGCGCTGCACGTACAATCAATGCTGGACTTCAAGAGGCGCGGCGCTGTAGTATTCGATTACGGAAACAACATCAGGAAGCAGGCGTACGAGGCAGGGGTAAAAGAAGCATTTGAAATACCCGGATTCGTTCCAGCGTTCATAAGGCCTATGTTCTGCGAGGGGAAAGGCCCGTTCAGGTGGGTCGCACTCTCGGGGGACCCCGAGGACATATACAAGACAGACAGGGCTGTGCTCGAAGAATTCCCGGAGGACGAGGCGCTTTCGCGCTGGATCAGCATGGCACAGAAGCGTATCCGGTTCCAGGGGCTCCCTGCACGGATCTGCTGGCTCGGGTACGGTGAAAGGGAACGCTTCGGCTTGCGGCTGAACAACATGGTTAAAAGAGGGGAACTGTCTGCTCCCATTGTGATAGGCAGGGATCACCTCGACACTGGTTCAGTGGCCTCGCCCTTCCGCGAGACCGAAGGCATGAAAGATGGTAGTGACGCCATAGCCGACTGGCCTATATTGAACGCCCTCGCCAACACTGCTTGCGGCGCGAGCTGGGTGTCAGTACACCACGGTGGCGGAGTTGGCATCGGCTATTCTATCCATGCGGGCATGGTAGTTGTGGCGGATGGCACCGACTCCATGGCGAGGCGGCTATCAAGGGTCCTGACTGCGGACCCAGGGATTGGGGTGATGAGACACGCTGACGCCGGCTATGATAAGGCGCTTTGGGTGGCAAGGGAGCGCGGCGTCAAGATTCCCAAATAGCATGGGCTAAGAAACACCCCCCTCCCGGCCCCGCAGGGCCGGATGGAGGGGGGTGTGATGTGTGCAGATTCTATTTCGATACTGTCTTGATCCGGATGACCGGGATCCGCGCTTCGACGATCTGACCGAACTTCCTGGGCCGTGTCAGCGCGTCGATAAGCGGGACCAGCGGATTCATCAGCAATATGCTGAAAGCCACACCTTCCGGCGCTGCTTGGTACAGTCTGATCAGCGCCACGAGGATGCCCATGCCTATTCCGAAGATGATCTTACCTGCATCTGTAATGGGCGTAGTCACCCAGTCGGTGGCCATGAAGAACGAACCGAATACAAGCCCCCCTGCCAGTACGTGATAGAAGGGGTTCGAGCCCAGCAGCATGGTAAGGGCGAACACCGTTCCAATAGCGAACACAGGCGTTCTCCAGTTGATGTGTCCTTTAAACAGCAGGTAAAGCCCTCCGATCAGCACAGCGAGGACGGATGACTCGGCCATGCTGCCTCCAGGGTGGGCGATGAACAGGGCAGAGTAACTGGGCAGGAGCTGACCTTGGCCCAGTTTCAGCAGAGCGAGCGGGGTTGCTCCGCTGGTTACGTCTATGATCCCGAACCGCAGGTGAAGAGGGGCCATGTCGGCATTGAGCCAGACGAACGCCGGCGCTAGAATGATCAGCGCGACTCGCCCAAATACGGCCGGGTTGAACAGATTCCATCCCAGTCCACCGCACATTTCTTTTGCTACACCCACTGCCAGGAAGGTACCGATCACTGCGAGCCACCATGGAAACGTGGGCGGCAGCGCCAGTGCAAGGAGCGTACCGGTAACGAACGCGCTAAGGTCCTCCAGGGAATGGGGCTTACCCATGAGTTTCCTCATGCCCCAAGCTGTACACGCGGCCGTGACGTTGCAGACAATCAGGATGAATATGGCGTTCAACCGGTAGAAAATGATGGAGACGATGATTATAGGTACCAGCGCCAACAGTACATCGCGCATAGCCCGTGTTACAGTGTCTCCTGAGTTTAGGTGAGGAGGTGGGGAGTAGAGCAGATCAGGCTTTTCCATAACATTAACCCCCCTTCTAAGCGCGCCTGCGCCGGGCCATGATCTCGGCCTTGGCGTTGCGGAAGAATTGGACTAACGGTCTCCTTGATGGGCACACGTACGCGCACGCGCCACACTCAAAGCAATCCAGAACATCAAACTTCTCGGCTTTGTCGTAGTTGTGCGCTTCTGCGTACATACCGATGAAGTTTGGCAAAAGGAACATGGGGCATGCCTTCACACACTTGCCGCATCGCACGCAGTTGTGCCATTTCGCTTCAGATACCATCGACTCAGGAAGAGCGACGATGCCGCTTGTTCCCTTAACAACCGGTACATCCAGGCTTGACTGAGCCCACCCGGTCATGGGACCTCCCATAATTACCTTCCTCGGCGTCTGGGAGAACCCCCCGCACTGCTCCAGCACATGAGACACGGGCGTTCCTATCCGTATCTTCAGGTTTTTGGGTTGCGCTATGCACGGGCCCGTCACAGTCAGTACTCTCTCGAACAATGGTTTACCCAGGGTTACCGCTTCAGCAATGGCCACCGCAGTACCCACATTCTGAACCAGCGCACCCACCTCGCTGGGCAGCTTGCCGGGAGGAACTCGCCTGTCCAGGACCGCCTTGATTAGCTGTTTCTCTGCGCCTTCCGGGTACTTTACTTCAAGCGGCACCACTTCCATGTCTTGCTCTTCACCAGCTACTTCCTGCATGACCCGGATGGCGTCGGGTTTATTTGTTTCAATCCCGATGTAAACCTTGGATGCGCCCACCGCCTTTCGCGCGATATTGGCCCCAAGCACCACATCCTGAGGTCTCTCCAGCATGATCCTATGGTCGCAAGTGAGGTAGGGCTCGCACTCGCAGCCATTGATGATCACGCTGTCGATGGGCTTGTTCTTAGGAGGAGTCAGCTTTACGTGAGTCGGGAACGCGGCGCCACCAAGCCCTACCACGCCCGCTTGCCTCACTGCCTGGCGGATATCTTCCACGTTGATATCCCTGTAATCCAGCGGGTCCTGGTCAGGTACCCAGACCTGATCCCCTTCCACTTCAATCACGACGCTCAGCACGCGCGTGTTGTTGAAATATGGGAGCGGTTCGATGGCGACCACGTGACCGGCCACGCTGGAATGAACAGGTGCCGAGATGAACGCGTCGGAGTCTCCGATCACCTGTCCGACCGTCACGCTTTCCCCCACATTCACCTTGGGTGTGCACGGTGCTCCCGTGTGCTGATGAAGGGGGATTATCACTTGCTGCGGCAGATCGATCTGCTCTACAGGCAGGGAGTTGGTTTGCTCTTTGTACTCGGGGGGATGAATGCCCCCTGCAAAAGTCCTTGTAGCCACGTTAATCCCCCCTCACTGTCTCTTGAGGCTGGTTTTGCCGGGTGCGGAACCTATTGGCGACCAATCCGAGAAATACGCCAAGCACCGCGAGGGCACGTACGGGTTTGAACGCGGTGCCCCAGACATATGCTGACATAGGTACCTTCGGCGAATCGGGCAACCCGTAAGCGGACGGCCGATCTCTGAGCACGTAAAAGACACCGAGACCTCCCATCTCTTCAAGGCCGTAGACCCTTGCATCTCTGTATCCCGCCGCGCGGAGGTTGTTTACTCTCTTTTCTGCCTCGAGCATGAGTACGCGTCTTTCGCCGTACTGGAGTGCGCCTGTGGGACACGCCTTGACACATGCGGGTGAGAGCCCGTCGACGATGCGGTTGTAGCAGAAGTTACACTTCTTCATGGCGTTCTCTTTATGGTCGTAGCGGGGCACCGCAAATGGGCAGTTTGCTGCGCAGTAGTTGCACCCAATGCACCTGCGGTTATCGATGAGCACAGTGCCCATTTCGGTGCGGTGCGTAGCGCCGCTTGGGCAAACCGATATGCATGCAGCCTCTGTACAGTGCATGCACTGTGATTTCGCAAATAACCACTGTACTTCTCCGTTAACTCTATGCTCCCGGAAATGCACCCGGGTCCAGGTATCATGCATGAACTTGGAAGGGTTTTCATATGTCCCCCCAAATTCTGTATTCTCAGCAGGCAGCTGGTTCCACTGTTTGCACGCGACCTGGCAAGCTCGACAGCCTATGCATTTAGTCGTATCTATGCATACCGCTCTCACTTACATCACCTTCCTTATGTCGCACAGGAACACCTTGTACTCCGGTATCATGGTATTGGCATCACCGATATGGGCGGTAAGGAGGTTCGCTGCGTAGTTCTTGCTGCGGTCCTTCCCACCGGTGACAAAACCGTTGAAACCGTAGTGCCAGGGCATTCCTACCAGTTCGTAGAACAAGCCACCCACCTTGAGAGCCTTGATTCGTTCTGTGATGCAGACCTTCGCATACACCTCGCCGCGCGGGCTTACCACTTTCACCAGTTCGCCAGGTTTCAACCCTCGCGCTTTCGCCAGCTCGGGGCTGATCTCTACGAACATCTCGGGCATGAGTTCGGCAAGCCACGGGAGGTTTCTGGTCATGGCCCCCGCCTGCCAGTGCTCGGTTACCCTGTAGGTGGTACCGATGAGCGGGTAGTCGGCCGAGCCGATGGCGGCTCTTGGGTTCATATCCCCTGACCAGATCTTGATCACGGGGTTGATCTGCTGAGATGACAGCATGTTCTTCACGGGGCTCTCGAAGGGTTCGTAGTGTTCAGGGAACGGACCGTCCGCGGTCCCATCGGCGAAAATGCAGCCTAAGCCCTCCACACGCATAATGAAAGGAGACTTGGCGGATACCTCTGGCCTTACATGACTGCCTGTGGCCGTCCTGAACACGAAATCAGGCACGTCGTAGGTAATCCACTGTTGACGTTCTTCATCCCACTGGACCAGCGCTTTTTGGGCGTTCCACGGAGTTCCGTTCACATCGCAGGAGGCCCTGTTATAAAGGATTCGCCTGTTGATTGGCCAGCACCAGGACCACCGCGGGTGGAGGCCAAGCCCCGACGGGTCTGAGTCATCTCTGCGCGCTGCCATGTTCCCTTCCTCGGTATACCAGCCGGAATAGATCCAGCAGCCACAAGAGGTCGAACCGTCGTCCTTTAGTGAAGCGAAGCTGGGCAATAGCCTGTGGGTAGTCAGGTCATAACCGTTTATTTCCTTCGCCACGAGGTGTACATCGGGGTGGTCCACGGAGCCGTAGTTCCACGTCAGGTCGAGAATCGGGCGGTCCTTGATGGACGTACTTCCCTGATACTTGTCTCTAATGGCTTTATACAGCAAAGATACTATTTCAAGGTCCGACTTGGCATCCCCGGGGGGCTCAACCGCTTTATAACGCCACTGCGCCCACCGACCGCTGTTGGAGACGCTGCCCTCTTTCTCGAACGAAGCCGCTGCAGGAAGGAGGAATACTTCCGTCTTTATATCAGCAGGGTTTACCCCGGGTCTCTTCCAGAACACGGCCGTATCGGTTTCCCACAGGTCGACTGCTACCATCCAGTCCAGATTCTCAAGCGCTTTTGCTTCCTTGTTGGCGTTAGGACCGCCTACGCACGGGTTCTGACCCCAGAGAAACAGGCCCTTGATAACCCCTTCATACATGGCCTCGAATAGAGAGATGAAGGAGTAGTTGCCGCCTGCCTTCGGCAGGTAATCGTAGCAGAAGTCGTTTGCAGCTGTAGCCTTGTCGCCAAAAAAGGCCTTCATAAGCGATATGAAGAATTTGGGGAAGTTCTTCCAGTAGTTGACGCTGTCCGGATCGGCAGTCGTCGGGGTGCTGTTTTTCAGATACGTGGCCAAATCCCTGTCGGTGGCTACTGGGTAGCGCAGGTAGCCTGGAAGTATGTGGAACAGAAGCGCAAAGTCCGTCGACCCTTGGACGTTGGATTCCCCTCTCATCGCGTTCACGCCACCACCAGGGATACCGACGTTGCCCAGCAAGAGCTGGAGTATGGCATATGCCCGCACGTTCTGAGTACCTACGGTGTGCTGGGTGGTACCCATGGCATACATGATTGTGCCGGCCTTCCCGGGCTGACTTGTGGCCGAGTAAGTCTCAGCGACCTTCAAGAACAGGTCCTTTGGGGCACCTGTTATGCGGGACACGGTATCAGAGTCATACCGCGAGTAGTGGCGTTTTAAGAGTTGGAATACGCAGTTGGGGTCAGACAGCGTTTTATCACGCTTGGGTACTCCGTTTTCGTCCAGCTGGTAGACCCAGGAGGACTTGTTGTATGACCTTGTGCTCGGGTTGTAGCCCGAAAACAGGCCGTCATGGAACGAGAATTCGGGACTGACGAGAAAGGAGGCATTGGTGTATTCCACAACATACTCCCGGTTGAACAGGTTGTTATCCAGGATGTACTTGATCATGCCTCCGATGAAAGCAATATCGGTACCGGGCCGCAGTGGGCAGTACAAGTCAGCCTGCGACGCGGTGCGTGTGAACCGGGGATCGACCACTACCAGTTTGGCTCCGCGCTCCTTGGCTTTCAGCACCCATTTCATAGAAATGGGGTGATTCTCCGCAGGATTGCTCCCGATTACGAGGAAGCAGTCGGAGTTGCGCAGATCGATCCAGTGATTTGTCATAGCTCCTCTACCGAATGTGGGCGCCAGACCGGCGACCGTAGCGGAGTGTCATATACGTGCCTGGTGTTCGAGATATACCACGCCCAGAGCACGAAAAAGTTTGGAAATGAGGTAGCACTCCTCGTTGTCGAGGGCGGCACCACCTAACGATGCGATCGCTTCAGTGCGGTTTACGAGGTTACCCTGAGCATCACGGAGTATCCAATGAGCGTCACGGGTCTTCTTTACGTTTTCCGCGATCTTATTCAGCGCCCATGCCCAGTCCTTTTCCTCCCACCGGTCGCTACCTGGGGCACGATACTGGACCTTGGTCAAGCGAAGCTCATTGTTCGCTACCTGATACAGTGCGCTGCCTTTGCTGCAGAGAGAACCCTTGTTAATGGGATGGTCGGGGTCGCCTTCAGTGTTGACGACTTTTCCCTTTTCGCTGTGAACGATGATCCCGCATCCGACTGAGCAGTACGGGCAAATGGTGGAGGTTTCCTTGGCATACCGGACCCGCGATGGTTCCACCGCATGGGCTACCGCATTTACTCCCAGGGTCGACAGGGAGGCGGCGGCTATTCCCGCCCCGGATGCCTTCAAAAATTGCCTCCGAGAGATCTTCATTGATTGTGTTCACCTCTCCAAGACAGCTGTTATTCAGTTGTGTTGAACACTGCGAAGTACAGCGTTCTCGCGGCCTGAGAGCACTTTTGAAACCCCTCGCGTTCCGCTGCCAAATCGAGACCTATTGTCAAGAGGTCTTTCAGCGGTAAAAAGGTTTCACCGGCATCAGAAAACACAAAGGTCTTAATGTACGTATTGCACTCATGACATACTTGCACGCGGCTTGACCGGTCCCCAGGAGGATAAAAGTAACCGAGACGATCCTGCTTGTTGTTGCCACAATTCGGGCAGGTAAGCCTGGGGAAGGCCCATGAATGACCGCACAGCCAGCAGTGCAGATGCCGGGCGCCACCTTCATCAATCGTGGCCAAATATGGCTTTTGGCCGCAAACGGGGCATGCGTCCCCCGAATCCGGTGCATCTATCACCTCCTTCCTGAAGGCGTGGAAATATGGCACTAACGCCAGCATGATACAAGAGTCCGCAAGTGCTTCATCCGGGCCGTGGCATGATCCTTCCGACAAGAGTTGCCGAATCCTCATGGGTTTTACGTCTATATACTGGCTTACAGAGCACGCATTTGCGATAGAATTCACAAGCTCTCGAAAAGAGGGTTCGGGGATCTGATTGAGCGGGTCGTCACTGGTATTCATGACGCCATGCGCGCCCAAAAACACCCGCTCTTGCAGCCGGTACACCTCGGCATATCTGGCAAGATACGGTGCTTTTGCCTTCTCTTTGTTCAGGCGGTCACGAACTAGCCGATTAAAAAAACCATCGAACCCGTCATCAAACATGAATCCCACCTCTTAACACTTTCTTCTACACAACTTTGCATTTCCCTTCCCAAATATTGCAGAATTCCAACAGAGTATAGGGGTAAAACAACAAAAACAACACCTGACCAGGTATATCCTAAACAAACGGCCCGAAAGACGCAAAAATAAGAAAATTGCCAAAACGTACTATTGGTTTGAACCAAAGGTTCCTGTCAAGGGACAGTGAAAATGTCACCCCCAAAACGCCTTAACGGGACAGAGAAAATGTCACCCCCTTAAGTAGCGGGTAAGAGATTATCGTGGGGCAAAGAGATCGCTTTTTTAGGCGGGTTAATGGGTATACGCCGCC
>DYEP01000187.1 GCA_020725675.1 Symbiobacterium sp.
AGGTACTAGAAAGCACACCTCTGTTGGCGGTGGGCTAAACATACTAAAACTTGCGAAAGTCCTCAATTACCCTAAGCACCCCTTCCCGGTCAACCACATAGCTGGACTGAATCCGGGCATCTGTGAGTGATACTCTAAAAGTGTACCATTTTTAGCGATTTGATCCCCGAAAAGTTGACCACCCCAATCAAACTTCCTGTATGCTATTGGTGGAGAACATAGCATACGGGAGGAGAAAGGATGATCGGAGTGGTCGATAAAGAGATTATCAGAAGACTGCATTATGTGCAAGAGTGGCCTATACGGCGTATTGCCCGCGAACTCGGCTACGCCCGACAGACGGTTCGCAGAGCTTTACAGGACAGCGATCCTCCCAGGTACAAGCTGTCCAGGTCGCGGCCCAAGCCCGTAATGGGCGATGTGGAAGCCATCATCGAGAAATGGCTCGAGGAAGATGCTCAGCAGCCGCCAAAACAGCGGCATACGGCAAGACGCATCTGGCAGCGGTTGAAGGACGAGTATAACTTCCGCGGGGCTGAGTCTACCATACGGCGTCATGTTGGACAGATCCGACGTCGCCTGCGGGAGGCGTTCATCCCTCTCGAATTCGACCCCGGAGAGCGCGCTCAGGTTGACTGGGGCGAGGCCAAGGTGGTGCTGGCTGGCGCTATCACCGATGTACAACTGTTTTGCGCTCGCCTCTTGTTCTCCGGCATGCCGTTTGTGAAGGCATATCTTCATCAGTCACAGGAAGCGTTTTTCGACGGGCACCGCTCAGCGTTCGAGTTCTGGGGCGGTGTCCCCAAGGCGATCACATACGACAATACAAAGCTAGCCATCACGAAGATACTGCGAGGCAGGAACCGTGATGAACATGAGCGGTTTGCAAGCCTGAGGATGCATTATTTATTCATCGCGGAGTTCTGCGAGCCGGGAAAGGCGCACCAGAAGGGAAGCGTCGAGAACCTCGTGGGCTACTTCCGGCGCAATTTCCTTTCACCCATGCCGGAGTTTCGGTCAATTGAGGAACTCAACGCATACCTACTCGAGCGCTGCCAGAAGGAGGCTGCGCGCTGCATGGAGGGTAAAAAGACCACCATCGGCCAGCTATGTGCTGCAGAGAGGGCACACCTTATCCCATTACCACCAAAGCCTTTTGACTGCAGCAAGGAAGTGCCTGTGAAAGTTAATAGGAGTCTACACGTGATGTTTGAGACGAACAGATACTCAGTGCCTGCTGAATACGTCAATCGAAGGCTGCTGCTGAAGGCAACAATAGATCGTATACGCATATACGACGGGCCAAAGCTGGTAGCGGAGCACGCCAGAAGCCATGAGCGAAATCAGGTGATTGACGATTACCGTCACTACCTCCCTGTGCTTGAAAGAAAACCGTGGGCGGTGAAGAACGCGCTACCGTTGCGGAACGCTAAGTTGCCAGCAGTGTACGAGGCACTTCGGCAAGGACTTTGCGCACGAAGTCCTCAAGGCAACCGGGAGTTCGTCCGCGTTCCGGCTCTGTGTCTCGTTCCCCGAAGAGAAAGTGAGGGAGGCGGTGACTTTGGCAACATCCTACCGCGCATTCAGCTACGAGGCAGTGAAAAACTTGCTTTTTCAGGTGTGCTTCCCGAATCAGAGGCATCGCCCTCTTGACCCTGAGCGGTACCCGCAATTGACCGAGGTAAGAGTAGCACCGCCATCTCTGGAGCCTTATAATGCCCTCCTGGGGGTGAGGGAATGAGCTCGCGGTTGCTTCTGGACGTGTATCTTAAGCAACTTCGACTCAATGGCTTCGCACGGCACTATGAAGCCCTGGCAAGGGACGTCCGGAGCGCCGCTCTTACATAACGCCGGAAGTTGCTGAGGCTTACCGTGATGCCAGCCTCGTCCCGGAGACGCTGCCACACTGTACTTATCCGGTTGCTGGCCAGACTCTCACGGATCTGCTCCTTGAACAGAGCTAACTCGTCAAAGCGGACCGCACGGGCACTTGGATCTACAGTCTCAGGGAACGTCATACCGATAAACTCAGCCCACTCGGATGCAGAGCGCTGCTGCGGCAGACAAAGGCCTGCCTCTTCCGCTGCCCGTATGTACTTACGTACGGTATTACGGTCCACACCCAGGCTGCTAGCTATCTTACGGATACCCTGGCCAGATTGCCAATGCAGGTAGATCTCTACAAGGTCGCGCACAGTGAAATCCCTCCGTGCCATCCTGGTGCCTCCCCTAACCAGTGTTGTTATGTTGTCACCAGGATGGTGATTTCGGTTGTGCGCCCCACGGCTCCTTGGGGTGGGTGAATTACTTGAC
>DYEP01000188.1 GCA_020725675.1 Symbiobacterium sp.
ATCTTAGCACGCTGGAAGGTCTCGCCAATCATTCGGCATCCCAAAGAGTGTGCAACCCAGTGGGCAGGATCGGGGATAACCATGCTGCAAAACTACAACATGGGCATTCTCGGTAGTCATATGTTTTCTAAGGTTCAGGACAGTCAGAGTGAGCATCAGCACTAAAACAGGCTGTAGTCTGGTTTGTACTCTTTGGCACGGAGTCTCAAGGAGTTTCAGTAGCACTCGGCCCAGTACTACCAATTACTGAAAAAACTACTTTTGCCTCGGCTTTCATGAGAGTCCGCTCCCCGGTTCAAATACCCGGAACGCTACGAAGATGCTCCCATTGCCGCATCAGGCTACAATCGTGCCGCCCTGAAAGTGGGGAGAGAAATGAAAAACACAGGCTGAAGCTTAACAATAACCTGATCTTTCAAGGCCCCCGAGTTCCCTGAGCAAGACAGCCAGACGTGACTGGAACCCGAAGCGCTGCACTGCCACCGGCAGAGTGATCAGCCAACAGGCTGATCTTCCTCAGGGATACCTTGGGCATGCTTTGCACCTTGGGAGCATCCAATTCTGCTTCGCCCGGCGGCCCTTTTGACCTAGCGCCCTTTAACTAATGACCTTCCCACTTCCAAGTTGCACGCACAGCCGGGCAGCAGTTGGGAACGCACTCACTGTTTCGATGTTTTTCATCAAGAGGGACTTGCGTATACTCAGAAGGGTATGTTCTTAAGAGCAGCCAGAGATCTGAAGCAAACAGCAGCTATCCGGCGATGAGGGAGGAGACAAACAGTCTTTATGTGACAGGAGCAGGTTACGTACCTCCATCGAATCGAGTTCCCTCGTCTCCCCGGTCCCTCGGCCGTGAGTACACTTCCCTTGCTCTAACAACTAATCGTTGTGTTGAACTTCCTGGTGGGTGACAGGTGGTTAAAGTAAGCGCGCGGTAAGGAGTGGGATCTATAACGCTCCAGTCGTTCTTTGCAACAACAAATACATCTTCAACCTGATAAATATACTCCCTGTCTCCGAAAGTGACGATGATCTCGTCACCTTCCCGTAGGAGGTCAAGCTTTCTAAACCATGCACCGTAGGTAGTCCGGTGAGCGGCAATCGCGGTGTTTCCCTCTTCGCCCGGAAAGCACCCTTCGGGATACATACCCGGCCCTCTGGCAAGTATGTCCTGGGAAGTGCCGTAAGAAACCACAACGGAGAGATTGATCTTCGGAATCTCCAGTCTCGTGGGACGAAACTCACGTACTACCTCGTGTCCAGGCTCGTCACTCGACCCTTCAGGATTTTCGTCGCTGGCTGCTATAACCTCGCTTGCGTCTGGGATGACTACAGGATTTTCGAACTCTCGGCTGAGTCGCCACTGCCAGTAAGTAGCCTGCACGCGCATGGCTAGCGGAATGGTAGCAATAACTATCCCCGCGAGGATGAGCAATGTGCCCAGAGTTTGCCGGTAACGGGAACAATCTCTCTGATTCATGGGCTCCTCCTTGGCTTAGGACCTGACTTCCTATGGCACAAAACTCACTAGCACGGGATCTCCGCGCGCCAGTGATGCCTGGTCTCATCGCCAGTCTTTGTCAGGTATTGCACCAAAAAGCGACCTCCATTCTACGCGGCGTCGCAGGTGGCGTGAGTACCCAAAACGATTATGCCATATCTCCACTCCTATGCCAACATACGCGTGAGGGTCATCAGAGTGTATCGGGCCAAAGTAATAGACAGCCAAGTATCCACCTTCACGACGTGTCGTATTTGACATCGATGCGCCTTCTAAAGTTCGTTTTAACCCCGGGATCTACGCTCCAAACTTTGCTTCAGGGACCACCTGTCACCAACGAGTTGCTCAAGACGGCTGTTGAGTCAGTTATCATCTCCGCTTTCGTATGCCCGAGTGCACCGTCAGACCACGCCGCAAGCCTAGTCAGTGTATCCCTCACATGACTCTTTCAGGTACCTTCTATGAACACTCTTATAACCCTGTAAGTCTGTGTTAACACATCAGCAGTCCGCATGCTCTAAGAAAAGAGGGCACCACGGTCCCTGGACTTGTTAATCATAGTCTGCGAATTTACCCCACTCTTTTCACACGGTTACTCTGTTTGTCCGCAACGGTTTGCTGATCACGCACCCGCTGCTTCCTTCAGTCCCCACTACACTACCGTTGCCACCATTACGATTGTAGTCCTGGGTCTACGCCAACGGATAAGGAATCGTGCACATCGTTACACAAAAGCCAAACGGAGTACCTCGCACAATTGCACGTGCGAAGTACTCCGCCCAGTGTCTCTCCAAAGCTAGTTGGCGGCCGCAATTGTTTCTGAAGACATGGCACGTATCTTACCACCCGAATACCTGATCCTGATTGGCACATCCGCGTACCACTGCGCTATGTACACTGCAGACGCATCAATGCCTGGCACATCGTAAAAGACAGGGTCTACCGGAACCCAACTGTCTTGAAGATGAATCTCAACCCAGGTGTGTCGCTCGAAGATAGAGCGGCTGTTCTTACGATAGCCATATACTAGCCGGCTTTCTATACCTGCAGCCTTGCTAAGCGCCGCAAACAGCGCGGCATAATCTTCACACACACCCTCACCTTGTTGTAACGCGGTCAGCGCGTCTTTGTTACGAAATTCAGAGAATCGATCATAACGCATATGTTCCCGCACAAAGTTCAGGAGGGACTGAGCCTTATCCTTATCAGTCTTGAGGTTTTCCACAAGGACTGCGCCAGCCCGTCTGATCTCATCATCTTCCCATTGGATCTTTGGCGACACCGCGTACACTCCGCCCTCTACTACTGCGGGTGTCATGTTAATGACATATGAGATCTTCAACATAAACCCCTCGCCAGGTCGCAGCTCTTCCACAACGAAGTGGGCATATCGCTGGCCGTCGTCACTCTGTGTGATTTCCTCCGGTACAAGGCTGAACTCCTCTGAGACAACAGTTCCGTACAAACTGTCTTTCATCAGCAGAGGCACTTGGAGTTTCATGAACGATACCGGTTTATCCCCCACATTTTGAATGTGCACAGAGCTCTCGAAGTGATAAACGGTTGGAGACAACTCAGATGCCAGCGCGAAGCCGGAATACAAAAGCAGGATGATTAGCGAGATGGCGGCCTTCCTCTGAAATGCGGACAGCCTCGTCATTTGAGCCAACCCCCCGGGGTGGGCCGTTCTGACAAAGGCTGAAAACATGGGGAAGCGGCGTCCTCCGTTACCCGATAGTTCACATAACTTGTGAAACTACTGGGTACAGCCAAAAAGAGAAACGGCGGCTTCGGTCCATTTCGGCAACCCGGCTATCCTGGCCCTCTCGGGCTGTAGACCCGTGGCTTTGCGTCCGCACCTTTCGGAGCGTTTGCCTTTGTCGCTTGAAGCGACCCGCCCAGTTTCTGTTGTTTGTACCATTATTCTAACTCAAATCTCAAAGAGTTGCAAGAATCCAAAAGGACGAATCTTCACAAGATTCATTGTTCCTTCGTCTTTAATGTCGCCATATCTGCATGAAATTGAGCATTACCGGTCCCAAGATGACTATGAATATGGTTGGGAAAATGAAGAATACCAGCGGGAATAACATTTTTACAGGTGCCTTCATCGCTTGTTCCTCAGCACGTTGTTTGCGAGTCACCCTCATCTGGTCTGATTGTACGCGCAGCACCCGTGATATGCTTACGCCCAGCTGGTCAGCCTGGATCACTGCCGCACAGAACGTCTGCATCTCGGGTATTGCCACCCTGTCTGCAAGCCGCCTCAGCGACTCTGGCCGCGGGCTGCCGAGTCTTATCTCCCTCAGGAAGTAACTGAATTCCTCCGAGAGCGGTGGAGGGAACTTCTCACTTACCTTTTGTACTGCTCCATCAAACCCAAGCCCCGCTTCCACTGACACACATAGCAAATCAAGCGCATCAGGGAGCATCTTACGGAACCGCATCTGACGGCTGGAGCACCGTCTTGATACCCATACATCCGGCAGAATAAAGCCTGAAACTCCTAAACAGCCGGTAAGCAGTGACACCTCCATTCCACCAACGTTTGCCGCTGTCGCGATCAACAGACCCAACGAAGCCCCTAACGTCGCAGACATGATCTTCGCGCCGAGGAAACGACCGGCGTCCATCTGAATGCCAGCTCTTTGCAGGCGCTGCTCAAGGTTCTTCGCCACGCTCGTCGGAGTTCGTCTTCTCACCGCTTCATAAATGGCTCCAAGCACGGGTTTGAGCACCCGGTCAGCGAGCGGTCGGGACAGTTCCTGTTCCTTTAGGTCCTGAACAGTTGGACGCCTGAGGCTTCGCAATCTGTCGCGAACCTCCGCGTCCGGGTCCTCGAAAGCCAAATAAAAGACTGCAATTAAAGAAACTAACAAAACAAGCAATGACATCTCATACATGATGTGGGCAGTCACCCGATTCATCTGATATTCTCAAAACTGGATATCCACAATCTTCTTAATTAGCATCATCCCCGTCAGCTGTAATATGCCGCCGCATAGCAAGAGCACGCGCCCCAGGAGACTGGTAAACAGGGGTGACATGAACCCAGGGTCCATAATGTAAAAGAATAGCGCAAGCGCGATAGGGATCATCGAAATGACCCAGCCGGAGAGCCTGCCCTGTGTGGTCAGAGTGCGAACCTCTCCTGCGATTCTAATCCGTTCACGGATGGTATGGTTAATCTTATCCAGTACTTCGGCGAGGTTACCCCCCACCTGTCTCTGTATGAGTACTGCGGTGATAACAAGGTCAAGATCGTCTATACCGAGTCTTCTTGCGAGCGCTGTCAGGGACTCCTCTGTGGGTACACCAAGCCTGGTCTCTGTCACCACTCTCTCGAATTCAGAACCCGCTGGCGCAGGCAATTCTTTCGACAACATGTCCAATGCCTGCATGAAAGAATGACCGCTGCGCAATGAGTTCGCCATGAGCGTCAGGGCGTCCGGGAGCATGCGCAGAAACGCACGACGCCTTGCGTTCACGCGCTTGCGTAGCAAGATCCATGGAGCTGCAGTCCCAGCTGCTGCCATGAGCACCGAACCCTCAACCCCTCTCAGAGCAAAACCTGCAATAGCCGCAGCCCCTGTAAGAGTGAGCCATATTGTCAAGAACTCAGATACACGGAGCTTAAGGTCAGCCTGTTCAAGCCACTCGAACAGTCTTTGTGAGAGGGATGTCCTCTTCATCTTGGTGTCCAGAGTAGCAAAAAATCTCTTTGTTCTCTTTTCCGCCCGCTCTGAGCCTCGATCATCGGCATTTTGCGCAAGATGTCTGCGTTCCGCCACAAGATTTCTAAGGTTCTTCCGGGCAGTCTCGTAGGAGTCTTCTGGCTCGAGTGCTCTCGCCAGGAGATATACGGATATGAAAACTAAGAGAAATAGCACCTGAGATCACACTCCCAGCGAAAACAGGTCCTGTGACAACTTAATTCCCTTCTCAAACAGCCGATCGTAGCACCTTGGCACGATACCCGTGCTTCGGAAAGAACCCCTCACCTGTTGATCCTCAAAACCTTCCTGTTTGAAAAGGAATAAATCCTGGAGAACGATCACGTCACCTTCCATACCCTGCACTTCAGTAACGTGAGTAATCCTTCTTTTGCCGTCTCGCATCCTGGCCTGATGTACGACAATGTCAAGCGCTGAAGCGATTTGTTCTCTGATGGCTTTTAGCGGCAGCTCCATTCCGGCCATCATCACCATGGTTTCCAGCCGTGACAGTACATCCCTCGGATTGTTGGCATGGCAGGTTGTAAGGCTTCCATCATGACCTGTGTTCATGGCCTGAAGCATGTCCAGGGCCTCTCCGGTGCGAACCTCCCCTATAACTATCCTGTCTGGGCGCATTCTCAACGCATTCCTTACTAGCTGCCGGATTGTGACCTCGCCTTTCCCCTCTATGTTGGGTGGGCGCGTCTCAAGGGAAACCACGTGGTCCTGTCTAAGTTGGAGTTCCGCTGCATCCTCAATGGTGATTATGCGCTCGTCAGCAGGTATGAACGAACTCAGCACATTCAAGGTCGTGGTCTTTCCGCTGCCGGTTCCGCCTGATACTATCATGTTGAGTCTTCCGACCACGCATGCCTTCAGGAATTCGGCCATTTGAGGGCTCAGAGTACCGAATGCGATGAGGTCCTTAATCGTATATGGATCTTTTGAAAACTTTCGGATGGTTAGTGCAGGTCCCCTCAGAGCGAGGGGAGAGATAATGGCATTTACCCTGCTTCCATCCGGAAGTCTGGCGTCTACCATGGGACAGCCTTCATCAATTCTCCGACCGAGAGGCGATACGATCTTATCTATCAGCCGCAGAATCTGTGCGTCGCTTGAAAACTTCACGTCTGTAAGCTGAATTCGACCGCCTCGCTCAACATATACCTGGCTGGCCGAGTTTACCATGATCTCCGTGACATCCGGATCGTCAAGCAACGGCTGGAGCGGTCCATAGCCAAGAATCTCAGCGAAGAGGTCTTCCGTAACCTGGTCCCGTTCAAGTGGAGATACGCTTTCTTCCTCTTCCAGTAAAGACATGATCTTGGCCTTCAACTTCGTCTTGTACTGTTCCGGAATGGGGTCGTTCTCCAGCCAGCACTTCGCGTCCGGGTCATCCACCAGCCGCTTCTGTATCCGGTCCTTCAATTGCCTGTAGGCATCTACCACCGGGCGGCTATCCGCCGGCGCTTTTCTCGTGTCAATCGGACGCGTATCCGGTTGCTGCTTGCTTACATTAACTCTCGCATAGAGGCTTGACAACTAAAATCCCCCCCATACCATGCCTTTCTTAGGGAAACTGGGCGCGCGCGACGGGGGAGTAAACTCATCCATGTTCTGGATAGATCCAGCCATCTCCGCGATTGCCTTAGAGAGCGGAGATCTGTTCCTCTTCCAAACAAACGGCTGTCCGCAGTTGGCAGCCCATATGGCAGTCGGTCCGTCAGAAGGAATGTAAAAGCTTATCGGAAAATCCAGGGACTTTGAAATGTCGTCGTATGTTAGCCCTAGAGTACCGTCCGCACGGTTTAGCGCGATGTGAACCTTTCTTCTGCTGTACCTCAATGTTTGTGTAAGTATGTCCAGCGACTTGGCTGTGTTCTGCAATGCAGGTATATCGGGCGTAGTGACCAGGATGACGGTTTCCGCAAGGTCCAGTGCTGTTAGATTAGTCTCCCTGAAGTTTGAGGCTGTGTCAATGATGACGTAGTCAAAACTCTCCCTCATAGCCTCGATAATCTCCCTCACATAATTCCTGCTCGGGTCCTTGCGTCCCTCGCCTTCGACTTCGGCCGCCAGCTCCGGGCTCGGAGGTGCCGCCAGTAGAAACATGCGTTTTCCCTGGACTGGTAACAGCGCCTTTGCGCAGAGCTCGGGCGTAAGTGTGGACGGGATGTGGCATAGATTGACGATAGTCGTGTGTGGCTTTATTCCAAATAGCGCAGCCTGGCATCCAAACTCAAGATCCAGGTCAATAACGCATACGGATGCCTCCATTTGGTAGAGCGCCGCGCCCACATTTGCCGAAATGGTGCTCTTTCCCACGCCTCCTTTGGTAGAAAACACCGTAATTACTCTGCCTAATCTCTTCTCCTGTCTGGGTGAGCCTGCCAGGTGTGGACTCATCTTCAGCATGTCAAGTACGGAACGTCCCAGGCGGTCGAGGTCTACCGGAGCCAAGAAAAAGTCAGCAAACCCCAGCTTGAGCGCAAGACGGATCAGCCCCTCGCTGGATGTGTCTGCAACCGCGATGATCCCGCAAGCCACTGAATTAGCCATCTCCAACACTAGCTCAACAGAGATAGACGATGACATTTGCAGGACAGCGATAGCGGGGCGCTGAGCCACAGCGAGCGCCAGCGCCTCTCCCGGGTCCGAAGCAGAGTTGACGTCAAGGCAGAGGGATTCAAGATACCGTCTGACCCTCTCCCCTTCCGGGTCCTCAAGAAGGAGTAGAACCGAGGGTTTCATCAGGGGATTCCTCCTTCGCTACCTGGGATCTAAAAGAGCTTCGATGACCGCGATTACAGCACGCTGACCCGCCGATGCCTGCGCGCTAAGCATGCCCGAAGGGAGAATATGTCTGTTTAGTACCCCCGTCGGGAGGCTGATCTGTGTCGGCATGAGCAGTCCTCCGATCACAATGATCTCGTCCGGGTCGATCCTGACGGTGCCTTCAGCAGTCGTAATCCCGGTTCTGTAGCCTCCCCCAGACAGGATATCCAAGACTTTCGAACGGACAGCGATTTCCAAATCAAAAAACGGTCTATTATATGCAAGGGCCGCAATTTCAATGCTAATTCCGTAATCCTGCCACGCAAGAACGCCTTCAGCTTCAACGGACAATGTCTCCGTAAATGATATCAATGCCTTATCCCTGTTCATCGTTATGACATCCGCATTTGTGATCAGGTGTGCCTTCCCATCACCCAGCAGACTCTGCAGCGAATGTGCAAAACTCAAGGGGAGTTCGTAAATGGCCAGTGCATTCCCAAGTCCGAGCTGTTCCAGCATATCAGAGTCTACTTCGTAAAGGTGAACAATGAGCCTTATCTGCTCTTTGTATTCAAATAGCGCCACACCGGGGGCAAGAGTGAAATATTCAGCCTTGACCTCCATAGGACCGCGGTTTCTGTCACCAGTCGCCGGTCTTAGCGCCAGCCGGAGCGTCCCCCTCTCGTCAGCCAGAGTGAGCAATACCGCCTCTTCCGGAGAGACGGCGAGTGTCGCAGTGTTGTACCCCTTGACCTCCTGGGGTTTTGAAGAGGCCTGCACGTTCTGCCCCACTGCCAGCACGAGTACCTCCTCAAGCAGCAATCTGGTCTTTTCAGCTCCGGCAAGGTCTGCAGAGAAGGTGGCGAGTACATCCACGCGATCACCGGGCTGAATGAAACCAGCAACGCCGATCACGTCATTGATAGCTACGGTCAGGGCGCGCATCCCGGGGGGTACGTAGTATGCAAGACCTGATCTCTCATCCTTTGAAGCCAGTTTACTGAGAAGTACCATTTCTCCTTCAGCAAGAGGGGTGACAGTCGTTCTGCCCACCACCTGGTTGACGGAGTCTATGGCGTTACGTGGGGCGAGCGCCCTGGGTACCTGAACCGTCAGCAGCATGTCCGGGGTCAATACGGTTCTGGCCGGTACCGTTTTTGCAGCAACCAACACCGGAACCATTTCAACAGGTTGGGCTTCTCTGGGCTTGGTATACAAAAATACCATGTAGGTGGCAATAGCAGCTAGTAATAGTGGGACAACGAGTCTTTTGAGTCTCCTGATCGAGTTCACCCCCCATACTTACCTCACCAGCCGGTACGTTCGGAGGCCATAGTCTGGAGCCGTATGGATTGAAGCAGTAACATCGGCCTCAGTGGCAAGTCTCATAAACCTACCCTTGACCGCTCCCGACTCGGATACTTCCTCCACAAAGAACGCGGCAAATCCGACTATACGTACAGTCTTCTTTCCGTTCACGTCAAAGCTATCCACCATCGGGACCAGGAGGATGCGTGGTGAACGGCTGCGTACAGTATCGAAAGTGGCGAAAGGATCCTGGCTGATTCGCCAATTCAGAGCTTCCACCGTCGGGCCGGATATGTTTCCGGTCTCGGTATCAATCTCCTGTCCAAGTGAAATGGCCTCAGCATATCCATACATCAGGTTAGTCTTGTACTGCTTTGCTCCAGGAAATCCCAGCGCCAGGGCCTGAAAATTCCCCTTCTTTGATCCACCCTCATCCGGAGTACACTTTAGGATGTACGTTACTCCATACACAAAATCTGACGCCTCCACCCCGAGCGGGACCAGGCCCCGTATTGCGGTCGGCAGCGCCACCTCAGCTGTGGAGCTACCATAGACTTCTTCTTCTGTCCTACCGAACACTCGCGCCAGTGTCATAGACGCCACGCCGTTCACCAAGACCTGAATTCTTTCGTGGTCGTCGGATAGGAGCACCTGCACTCTCTGGCTTGGGATGCCGTTTCGCATAGCGTAATCTATTGCTGTATCTGTTGCCAGTTCCGGATTTTCTGGCAAGAATTGGGCACCAGCCAATGCCGCTGCATCAGCGATGTTTGAGAGCTCCTGCCGTTTTGCATATACCCTCCCCACATCAACCACCAGCGCAGAGCTGGCCAGCAGTGCGGACAGCGCAAGTGCGAGCAGGACCGAGACCGAACCCCTACTGTTCCAGACTTTGCTCAATGCCACACTCCGACACCCCCTACTCCATCCTCATCTTCAGCGACGTCTGTAGCCGGATGCCCTCTGACCACGACGAAACAACAGGTACTACGAACCGGAAGGTATAGGACGTGGAAACGTTCAGCTCCATCCCGCTTCTCCTTTCTGTTTCTGGGGGAGTAATCTGTACCTCCACCTGGCTCCAGTCAAGAGACGTTGCCGTCTGGCGAATACGTTCCACGATCTCCTGATCAGTCGCGCCGGTTACGCCTCGCCTTACGCCTTCCCTTGTGCAATGCTGTAGCGTGAGGTAGGCATTGAATACACGACCGAATTCGAAGATCCCCATGAGTAATAGTACGAGAATGGGAAGCGCAAAGGCCATTTCAACAAGTGCCTGACCCCTCTCTCCTCTCACGCTACCACCTCCCTGCTTGAGGGTTGATACAGGGAGGCGTCAGTCCACCTCCCTGTATCATTAGAGCCTTTGCTCAGGAGCCACCGCCAGGAAGACTGTTCAGGATCGTTTGGAATATACTGTTCAGTCGTGGGCCGAGCAACACAAGGGTACCGATGACTGCCAGTGCAATTAGCGCAAGAAGTAAACCGTATTCAGTCAGCGTCTGCCCGTTTTCGTCCTGTCTTAAGGACCGCAACTTAAAAAGCACAGGGCTCACCTCCTTCCCACCTTTACGCACGACGTCTGACTGCCGTATAAACAATCAGCGCTTCCCGGGGTTGACCAGGGAAGCGCCAGGAAGACCTGAATAACTTGGCCTTCATACAAAAAGCGTCGATCCCATTTGCGGCAACCCGGCTGTCATAACCATATGGTCTTAGACCCGTGGCTTTGCGTCCGCACCTTTCGATGCGTTTGCCTTTATCGTCGAGACGACGTGCACTTAGTTTGATTCAATATTACCACAATGTTCCGATGTACACAATACATCCCAATGAAAAAATTTCTTAAGCCCTAACTCAAACCCCAAAAACACTACTGTAGTATAGCAACTCCTCAGTGGCACAAAGCGCTAGGATCTCTGAAGCCAGCAAAAGGACTCTCTGCCCTTCTTGGGTCAGAGTACGCTTTCCGAATTCGCTGGTGTGCGGTGACACATCCCCGATCCTAATATAGCCGTGTACAGCCGGTATCACCCTGCTTACGTTACCCATGTCTGTGGATCCCATATTCCCTCCGCCACAGTTGTCTATCTCAACTCCCACGTAATCCATGGCTGAAGCCATCGCCTGCGCCAGCCTAGGATGAGTGCACATTGGTTCATACCTGTGCGCAGTTTCTTCAACAATCACATTGCAGCCTGAATTCTTCGCCGCCCCCTCCGCGTAGTCCCGCACAATGCGTACCGCCTTGTCGAGATATTCCAGTGTATCCGCTCTAACGTATATCCGCGCCTCGGTGTAACCGGGAATCACAGCCGGGGTTTTTCCTCCCTCCGTGATGATACCGTGAACCCGTGCATGTCCGTCCAACAACTCGCCGGTGCGGTTCCAGCCCGAGAACGCCAAGACAAGCGCTTCCACTGCTCCAGGTCCTTTGAACGCGTCATCCTTAACGTGTTGCTCAGATCCCAGGAATCCGACGCGGAGGGCTGCCCGGGCGCTCGTCTTCGCTCCCACCCCGGAGCATGAAGCGGGATGGATCATCATTGCGGACTTCACTTCAGCAAAGTACCCGGCGTTGAGCAAGCGAACTTTTCCCCCTGCGCCCGGTACGTTCCCTTCCTCCGCGGGGCATCCCAAGACCAACAGTGTTCCTTTGACTTCCTCCAATACTGGGACCATTGCAATAGCACTCCCGAGAGCAGCTGCAGCAATGAAATTGTGGCCGCAACCATGTCCGATGTCCGGCAGTGCATCATATTCTGCGAGCACGGCCACCGTAGCCCCGCCACTTTGACCCTCCAGTCTCGCCAGGAAGGCCGTTTCCATTCCTGCGATTCCAGTCTCCGTTCGGAACCCGTGTCTGGCCAGAGCGTGTGTGAGCATCTGGGACGCACGGTACTCCTGGTAACCTAGCTCCGGGTGATCATGAATTTCTTCGGATACCCACCTGATCTCGTCCGCGTGCCGCTTCAGTTGCGTCCTGATGCGTTTTCTGAGAGAATGGGATGACAAGAACAACACACATCACCTGTTTCCCTTTTGCCCTGCTGGGCTAACTACAAACGCCAGAGTATAAGTAACTACCAACTACATCCTCCAGATGTGATGGAGCCACCACTGGACTATACTGCCGCCCCACAAAATCATAATTAAGCCTCCCAGAGAAAGAAAAGGACCGAAGGGCATGTAGTCCTTTCGTGTCATCTTGCCGCAGAAGATCATCGCAAGTCCAAATATGGCTCCCGCCAGAAAGCCTATGAACAATGCCAAAAGCCCGGGGCCAAGCCCCAGGTAAAGCCCTATCATACCTGCGAGCTTCACATCGCCTCCGCCCATGCCGGCAGGATACACCAGCGCGATGAGGAGCAGTCCTCCCCCGCAGACAAGGACACCAAGGAGCCCATTTGTGAGCACGCCCGGGCCCATGATCAGTGACAGCGGGATACCCATGAGAAAGCCAAAAAGAACGATGCTGTTCGGGATTATCCTGTGCTCAAGGTCAATGAATGACAGGGCAAGGAGCGCGGACAAAAAAACGCACGCCCGCACAAAAGCAATGGTCGGACCAAATGTGATGTAAGCCAGCATGTACAGCCCGCCGGTTATAATTTCGACAAGAGGATAAAGGAACGAAATACGATCTCCGCACGCCCTGCATCGCCCACGGAGAGCAACCCAACCGAGAACTGGAATCAGATCGAGGGGCCGGATCGGGCTCTTGCACCTCGGGCAGTGGGAACCTGGCCGAACCAGAGACATTTCCCGAGGAATCCTGTAAATCACCACGTTCAAGAAACTACCTACAGCAAGGCCGAATAGTAAGACGAATAGAGCCGTAAACATGCATACCTCCATTCCCGGACGCGGCGCGGATGTTTTGCCTGTCCAAAGCTCGCGGCAGACTCAAGCCTCACATCTGTTGTTCTTCCCGCAGCCCACAGCTCCTGCCTTTCAGCCCAGCGCGCACAGATTGTCGACTTCCCAAATGCGCCGGACAAATAAGAATGCGCAGGGTTGTGCCCCTGCGCGACCATGAATTGACATAAAGGTGTGATCCGGCCCGGCCGGTCAGGCCTCACTGCCTGCCCCCCGGCCGGGGAGCGCTCCGCTTGAAACTAACCGTCTTAACACCGCTCTCTCCAGCCTCCGCATAAGCCTAGTAAGGATAAATTCCTTCTCAGCCATGGGTATTACTAATATCGCATAAAGTCCCAGTCTCTTTGCGCCGAACACATCCGTAAAGATTTGATCTCCGATACATGCGGTTTCAGCAGGAGTAGAACCCATGAGCTTCATCGCATCAATAAATGCCCGCTTTGACGGTTTCACTGCACGCGGGACGGCAGGCACATCGAGCGCCCTTGCAAAAAACTCCACGCGTTCAGGCCAGTTATTAGACACTATGCATAGCGCAAAGCCTACACTCTTGGCATCATTTACCCATTTGAGCAGTGCAGCATCAGGCACGTCTGAGTCCCAACGCGTTATGGTATTATCAAGGTCCAGTATGAGCGCTCTATACCCTCTGGCAAATAGCTGCCGTAGGTCTACATCGTAAATACTGTCTCGATACTGGTCGGGGCACAGCATGGAAAACATATCATATCCACCCATCGGATTCAGTCGGGGCTCAGCTCCTTGAGCAACCTGCTCACTGCCCTCTTTTCTATCCTTGAAACATAGGATCTGGATATACCTAGTATTCTCGCAATCTCACGCTGAGTCCTTCTTGGACCCCCGCCGAGGCCATACCTGAGTTCAAGCACTCTTCGTTCCCTACGGTCCAACACCCCAATTGTGTCAAGAAGCCTCCTTACCTCAAACCTGGAACCAACCAACTCGGGTACGGTGTCTCCGTCTGTGCCCAGTACGTCCATCAGCGTGATCTCATTGCCCTCTCTGTCCACCCCTATCGGATCGTGCAAGAACACTTCTCTTCTTGCTCGCTTTGTCGCCCTAAGGTGCATCAATATCTCGTTTTCGATGCATCGCGCAGCATACGTCGCAAGCCGCGTCCCCTTGCTCTTATCATAGCTGTTGATTGCTTTAATAAGGCCCAAGGTACCGATGGAAATAAGGTCATCTGTGTCGTCCCCGGTGTTGTCAAACTTCTTTACTATGTGAGCCACCAATCGTAGGTTCCTTTCTACCAGTACGCTCCTTGCTGTCTCATCTCCTTTTTCAAGCAAAGCCAGATACTTCGCCTCCTCTTCCTCAGTAAGAGGCGTAGGAAAACTGCTTTGACCCAGACAGCCGGCAAGAAACCTCCACCCCAGCAACAACAATAATGCCAGGGCGCCCAGAACACCAGGTTCTACCAATTCCCTCACCCTCCTGATCTGTGTCAAGAAAAGAGTGACCTTAGATCATACGCGGAGAGTGCCTGGTCGGTGCTAGTCCCTGACAACATTCAATTACTATTTGGCGAAACTAACAGATTCCTCCCGGGTTGTTCAGGGTATCGATAAGATCCTTTCCGCGATCTCGGCAAATACAGGCGCTGCAGATACCGAACCACTTATACCGCGCTCGTCGAACACCACCATGGTGTAACGGGGTGTTTCTACAGGGAAGAAACCAGCAAACCAGCAGTACGTCACGTTCCCGTCGCCTGTCTCTGCGGTGCCAGTCTTCCCCGCTCCCTGGCCGTGCAGGTAAGCTGCGGTACCGGTGCCAAAACGCGTGACTCCTGAAAGCATCCTGCGCATAGCAGCTGCAGTCCCTTCAGACATAATGCGTTCACTGGCAGGAATAGGCATCTTCTGTATGAGTTTATCCCCCTGACGCGCTTCATTCACTACTCTGGCCCGTACCAGTACACCTCCGTTTGCCAGCGCTGATATCACCTGCGCCATCTGGACCGGGGTCACTGTAAGCGGGTCCTGTCCAATCGATATATTGGCGAGCATCCTTGGAACTATCAGCCCGTGCCAAGGCAAGTCCCCCGAGGTTTCCCCCGGCAATCCCATGTAAGTGCGTTCGCCGAGTCCAAAGGCCTGGCAGTACTCAATCAACCGCTCTGGCCCGATTATCTGGCCAATTTCGATGAATACCGGGTTGCAGGAGTAAGCCATAGCGTGTGATAGAGAGATGATGCCGTGCCCATCCGGCTTGTAGCAGCCAAACCTGAGGCCCTGTACTTCTATTGACCCCCCACACAGAAACTGTGACTCCTCGTACAACAGGCCTTCCTCAAGGGCTGCGGTAGCAACGACCACCTTGAAAAGGGACCCGGGATAAAAGCCAAGCAAGGCCCTGTTCAGCATCGGGCTGCCTGCAGCGTTCAGGTATGGCAGCACGCCGTTCTGGTCAAAGTCAGGTCTTGACGCGAGGGCCAATACCTCCCCCGTCCAGGGGTCCATCACCACCACGGCCCCCGCCTGTATCCTGGAATCCAGGACCTCCTCCACAATCTGCTGAATGTCTTTATCGATTGTGAGCACCAGGTCTGAGCATTGTGTTCCTTCCACCAGGGCGTACCCAAGTCCCGGAATGACGTAACCTCTCGCGTCCGCACTCACTACAAGCTTTCGCTGAGAACCTTCCGGCGAGAGTAGTGAATCAAATACCTTTTCAATACCTGAGACTCCAGCATTGTCTACCGGATTTATGTATCCCACAAGGTGTCTTGCCAGGGAATTCTCCCCATATCGGATAATCTTTGGGACAAGCATTGAGCTGCTCGCTCTGAGCCTGACCTGCTCCGGCTCAGTGAATACATCCGACACTTGAAAAGACGAAAGATCCAGGGACGCCAAAGCCACAGTGGACCCAGTGAGGTCGTATCCGTTCCGATCCAGGATTTTGCCTCTCTCCGGGCCCACAGGTATTTCAACAGTTCTCTGTCGATATGCGCTTTCAGCCAGCATCCTTCCTAAGACAACCTGAATTCCGCCGAGTCTTACTGCAAGCAGGGCAAAACTCAACGCTGTAGCCGCCATGATTATTGTAATTCTGTACTTATTCAAAAAAAGAGGCCTCCCGTGTACTGGTGCACAACGTAGGATGCCCACTTGAGAGCCACCGATATTCTTGAGAACAACCCGGTCTTCGTGCCAGGCCAGCGGATCGCGAAAAAGCAACCAGAATCACGAAATGTGGACCATCGAGGAGCTACAATACTCCTTTCTTGAACGTGGCACGCCACACATCCAGCACTAAAACCCAGTCCCCAGCACCGTGAGACCCGTCACAATCGCACCGGCGATCGTGGTCCCGATGATGATGGCAAGGAGCGACGACCAGAATCTAAGACCCAAAAGAGACGCAGCGATGGCTCCGGTCCACGCGCCGGTGGAGGGAAGCGGCACCGATACCAACGCGATGAGGCCAATGAAGCCATATCTCCTGATGGTCTCGCTTCTTGCCCTCGAATGTCTCAAGAGCCATTCTATGCCTCTCCTTGATATCCTCCACCGCCTCAGTGCAGCAGTTACTGGCTCAAGCAACCAGAGCACCGCAGGTATTGGCAAGAGACTGCCGATGACACCAAGCACAAAAGCCTCGACAGGATGTATGCCCATTCTGATGGCAAGGGGAATGGCAGCTCTCAGTTCCAGCACGGGGAGACTAGCCATCCAGATAATCAAGAGTTCTTTCGGGATGTCCATGCCCTTACCCTCCGGATTGGTACTTCTGCACGTTCTGAAGGTGTTCCCTGTAGGTACGCGCGAACGCATGGCTCCCGTCGTTTCTTGACACGAAGTACAAGTAAGGTACGTCAGCTGGGTACAACGCAGCATCGATGGATTTCTCGCCAGGCGCGGCAATGGGTCCTGGAGGCAATCCTCCGTTACGGTAGGTGTTATACGGCGAAGTCACTTCGAGATCCCGGAGCGTAAGCAAACCCCCGGTCCTGCCCAGAGAATATAACACTGTGGGATCTGCGTCCAGCTTCATGCCTATCTTCAGCCGATTATGGTAAACCGCAGAAATGGTAGGCCGCTCCTCGTCAATCACTGCCTCCTTCTCTATGATAGATGCCAGCGTGAGTACTTCATGCACTGTCATACCTAGTTCTCTTGCCCGGTCTAGCCTCTCCTTATCAAAAATGGCCAGTGTCCGCTCGTACATTGTCCTGATAATCACTAACTCGCTTTCACCCCTGGCAAACCGGTAGGTGTTCGGGGCCAGGTACCCTTCCATGGGTCTTATAAGTTCTACGCCCTCCGGGAGAAACTCGCGGTTCAACTGGCTTTCGTCAACAAGCCGGAGGAATGTGTCGTAGTCGGCCCAGCCCTGGTCTGCAACGATCCTGGCGATCTCCGGTACGGTGAGACCCTCGGGGACTGTAAGCGGATATGTAATAACTCTTCCTTCTACAAGACGCTCGGCGATTTCGCTTGCGTACATATTCTTGGTCAGCAAGTATTCGCCAGCCTTGAGAGATTGTCCAAGCCCCTTAACAGACACGATGATCCTGAACAAATCGGGGTGCTTGATCAACCCTTTCTCGTACAATATCCCAGCGATGTCCCTAGTGGTCGCGCCTCTTGGAATCTCCACGACCACCGTCTCATCAGAACTTGCATCAGGAGGAAGCATCAAATAATTGAAGTACAGCGCGCACGCCACAAGGCCGAGGATAAATATTACAAACAGTGCACTACCGCAGATCCGGACGAACGGTTTCATGAACGCCACTCCTTGGTCTCGTAGTCTCGCGGTTTTGGATGGATACCGTCAGCCACCTCCGGGAGAGAGCCTGTTCATGGGATGTCGCCTGAGCGGTACTCGCGGCGATCCTCATACACAAAGGGGTTACCCGGCTGGCAGGCAACCCCAAAGGATACGTGTTGATTCACTCACTCTTCTTCGTCGTCAAACTCCTCTTCCTGTAGAGACTCCCAGGCCTCTGCCACCTTTTCAAACTCCTCGTCATCCTCGATCTCTACATACTGCTGCTCTCCGGCTTCATCCACCTCAACCCGGTAGACAAACACTTCCTCAACATCATCGTCGAATTCGGATTCCTCGGATTCCTCGTCAAACGTACCCTCGTCCAGCGGTTTTAAAATCGCATATGTTACACCGTCCACTTCGATCATATCCAGCAATATAAATTGCTCTTCTCTGCCGTCCTCATCAGTGAGAACAATGACCTCATCCTCAATGGAATCGAAAGACAAAAGTCTTCACCTCTCGTTTATGAGTTACCGATATTGTATTATACCCTCCAGAGCTTGTCAAATAACCCAGGGTCTCGCCAGGTGCCCCGCAAGTGACATCCTCCCCTCACTAAAGTGAGAGGCATCCA
>DYEP01000189.1 GCA_020725675.1 Symbiobacterium sp.
TCTTCCCTTCGTCTATCCCTCCAAAAGCAGATTATCGTGAAGATCGCTCTTCACAATAATCATCATCGCCGCCCTTCCCCTGGATTATTCAATTTGACCAAATCCCCCGGATCCCCGATCAATTATTCTGCCCCGTAACAACACCGTCTCCACGGAGAGGCCGCGTAAGGCGGCTTTACATGTGAACATCTCCCTAAACCGGGCAAAGGGCCAGGCATGGAGTTCTTGGTTGACGCTTTCTCTCCAGTCCTTTCCCTGTAGGACATCTTTGAGGTCGCCCGGGACTATCGTGGGTACATCTTCTACTCTCACGCCGGGAGGGAAGGCCAAGCGCAGGAATGTGAACTGGCACGAATACACGCCCCTGGAGACAGCCTGCCGCAATATGTCCCCTCAAGACGCAGGGCGCTTTTCTGAAGGTGAGCGTGCTGGGCTGCAGCTTCTTTCTAAGGATATCCAACTCTGAAGTTGAGACGATGTCCGGGTATACAATGCGCGCTCGCTGCCCAGGTCCTCCACGGTCCTCCACGGCGCACGCAGGTTCTTAGTTCGAGCTCGGTCATTCATAAAACCCGGCGGCTTCATGTTCCTGTGTCCGGCTTTGCGGAGCCTGTGCCCTGACCTATACGCTCTAGCAAGCTTCTCAAGGACCGCCCGGGCAGTCTGAGAGTGCAGCTGCCGGGACCACGCGTTCGTCTTGAGCTCACTTGCCTGGTCCACGTAGGACGGTATCTTGCCGATCTCCTTCCACTTCGCCCGCCGGTTCCAGTTGGCGGCGTTCCAGAGCTTCGTGGCGGGAAATCCAGGAAGGCCGAAGAGGAGAGCGTCTTGGTCGCTTAATCCCACTATCTTTGCCTTGGCCGTCATGCTCTTTAGCGTATTCCTTCACGACCCACGACCATGTTGCTCTCGTATGTCCCTTCAAGCCCTCGCAAGGGATGTGACCCGCTATCGTGCACAGTTGGTTCTCATCTGGCACTCACTAAAGTATGGCGTCACGAGCCGCTGCTTTTTGCCATCGACTGGCATGACATATTCTGGACTCAACGAAACCACGTGGGTTTAAGGGCATCTAA
>DYEP01000190.1 GCA_020725675.1 Symbiobacterium sp.
ATCTCAAGATAACTGAAGGTAAACTTGCCAAGGTTGATAGCCGGGAAGGAGCGCTAACCATCACCACGCCTGGCAACACCGAGCAGACTGTGTTCCTCGGCCTCGACACAGAGATTTACAGGAATAGCGTTGAGGCTAGTATCGATAAGCTTCTGCGCGGAGACGACGTATACGTCGTGGCGGACGCGACTGGCGAGCCCAAGTTCATTAAGGCGCGCGGTTTAGTAACTAAAGACGACGTAACCACAAAGGTGAGCATACTCTCGAAGGGTGCACTCACCCCCAGCGACGTTGAAGCCCTCGCGCGCGGCGACTGGAACTCCGTCAAGGGCGGCCTGCAACCCAGGCTCAAGGACAAGCTTATTGAGAGGGGTCTCACCGAAGAGGAAGCGACAAGCATCCTCAGTCAGAACTGGACCCAGCTTGGAGAGCTTGCAAAGGCGCGGCTGGCCGGCGCGCTTTCGGAGGAACTCGGCGTGTCGTCCGATCTTATCGTCGCCCTCCTGGATCAGAACTGGCAACTTGCGAAAACGTACGGCGAAATCGAGGTGGCGCAGTACCTGCTCGCCAAGATCCTAAACCTCTGACAATGAAGTAGTCAAACACAGACGTTCCGAGAAAGGTTCATGCTCCGGTGGCGGGCATGAACCTTTCTCATGTACCTGCAGGAATCTAAAGGCATATGAGGAAGAAACTGATGATGTACATCAGTCGGGCACATACTAAGTGAAACCGGGTGGAGGCAAGCGCATGGCCAGAAAGAAGCTAGTGATCGTTGACGGCAACAGCCTTGCGAACCGTGCGTTTTACGCGATCCAGGCTGGCCTCAGCACGAAAAGCGGGGAGCGCACCAATGCAGTGTATGGCTTTGCCAACATGCTGTTGCGCCTCATAGATGAGGAGAAACCCGACTTTCTTGCCGTGGCGTTCGACAAGGCTGCGCCCACATTCAGGCATGCCGAATATGATGGTTACAAAGCCACGAGAAAGGGAATGCCTGATGAACTTGCAGCGCAGATGCCGCTCATAAAGGAGCTCGTATCGGCGTTTCGCGCCCCCGTTCTCGAGATCGACGGCTACGAAGCTGACGATATCATCGGCACGGTGACGAGAAAGGCCGAGGAGGTAGGGTACGAGTCCCTAATCGTCACGGGAGATAGGGACACGCTGCAACTCGTTTCGCCCCTCACGCGCGCCATGATCACAAGAAAGGGCATCAGCGAGATGGAGACCTTCGATGTGGCGACGGTGAGAGAGCGGTTCGGAGTAAATCCGGACCAGGTGCCGGACTTAAAGGGTCTCGCGGGAGATGCTTCTGACAACATTCCGGGGGTGCCCGGCATTGGCGAGAAGACCGCAGTGAAGCTAATCCAGAGTATGGGTAGTCTGGAGAACATCCTTAAGCAGGTAGATGAAGTGGTACCCGAGCGCGCGAGGGACCTCATCCGCCAGCATGCAGGCCAGGCCGAGCTCTCAAAGAGGCTG
>DYEP01000191.1 GCA_020725675.1 Symbiobacterium sp.
CCCCATTCCCTCATGAGCCACCCCGACTCAGCGCAAGCTACGGCACTCAGCGCATGTTGGTTATGCGCGCAGCAAGCGTGTGGGTGGACGCACAGGGGCAGATACAGCGCGTGCAAGAGATTTTGCCCCCCGCCCTACCGCCCAATGCTCTTATTGTCGAGCCCGGCAATGAAATAACGTTCAGTATCCAAAGTCTTGTGACGGAGCCCGCACGCGCCAGCATAGAAGTTTGGAACTATTGGTCGCTATTTGACCGTACCGAACAGAAGGAGCAGCCAGTGCATTCAGAGGAAATCACCTCCTTCCTGGTAAACGGCACGGACCTTGAGTTCAAGTGGGTCGTGCCCAAGCTTCCAAACAGCGCGGGGGAGGCAACCCACTACGGGTTCAGGATTAAGCTCGAATGGCAATCACCGCATGCTACAGAAGCCGTTTACTACGGACGGTTCCAGCTGGGATCTGACCAGGTATCGTCCAGCGTTCGTGACACGGTCATTCGCTTTTTTGAGGCCTGCTGGGAAGGCAACCAGCAGGCTGTCAGCGCGCTGCTAGCGGGGCATATGAGGACCTGGGAACGGACGTCCGACCCCCATTCCAGCCCGCTTTCAGTAACCGAGCGCTCGCGCTGGGATCTGCTCCTTTGGAAATCAGATGAGTACACGTACAAGCTGGCGTCAAAACCGAAAGTAGAAGTACAGTTTATCGGACCGCAGCTTACCGGTCCGTATGCGGAAGCCGCTGTATCCTACACGGTGGAGGTAACGGAAAGAAAGAGCAACCGGGTCTACCGGTGGGATTTCAACGAGAAATACTCTCTGCAGCGTGAAGAGTCTAACTGGCTGGTTCTCTACATGTACCGGTCTGGTACCCCCTGGTATGCAGCAGGAGGCACCAAGCCCGGCTGGAATATTCAATCCACCCGGGAGGGCTCGCTGCTCAAGCTGGGCCCTTTCACCAGCGTCAATCTCTGGTTCGGGCGTAAGTGGAGCGATGACAACCAGGTATTCGCGTTCACCGGCGAGAATTTCGGCGAAACCGGGCTGTGGGCTGTCCGGCGCGACGGATCGGGCCTTCGCCAACTCATTTCGCTTGGCCACACCCTGGATCTGGGGAACAACCAGCAGCAGTACCTCCAGATTCTCGACTGGGTCCCAGGGAAGCACAGCATTCGTTTTATGATCAACGGGTACCAGGTTTTCGGACCCTATGCCGACCAAACAGGTTTTTGGGTTGCGGAAGTGAGCTATCCGATTGGCGAGGTGAAAGACATCGCATTTATCCCTGCTCCCAGGTCAGATTACATGCGAGATCTGAATGTCACTAAGGATCGCACCAATGTGGTCTTTCGCCGTTCACCGGACCTGTGGAGAGTGGATTTCGCTACAGGTGCGGTGACACACATTCACGATGACATGCCCAGTTGGGATGGCCTGTTCGTACTCCACTATTCGCCTTGTGGGTGGTACGGAGCGCACGGAAACGCAAGCCTGCATTCTGCGGTGATCGTATATGATCTGAAGACCGGGGAAAAGCGGGATATCACCATTCCAGGCGCGGAGAGCATATTCTTCTCAGGGTGGACCCCACACGGGCTGATCGCGGTGTCCGTGGCTCACTCAGACGAGCTAGTGCACGGCGAAGACTCTTCCTGGCCTGCAGGCGCTTCGTCACTCCGGTTCTATGACGTACAGGGAAACCTTAAGATGGAACTGACTCCTCCTTCAAGCGATCCCACATTCCGGATTGGCCCGTGGGCGTGGACTGACGACGGCTCGGCCCTGGCCTTTACTGTAGGCCCACTAGTGGGGGCAGGGAGAGATGTTACTGGAATTGATATGCTGGGACAGAATTCAAAAGAGCTCTGGCTATGGCGAGGTCCCGGCACTGAACCCAGGAAATTGTCGTCGCTTTCTGGGATCGCACAGCGGATAGACTGGGTGGAGGACGACAATGCCGTGGAGGTCTGGTACCAGGTAAAAGACGACTTCAGCGGCGCTCCTGAAGAATGGTACTCGGCCACTGAGCAGACCGGTGTAAAGGTACGCCTTGACGGAACTACCGAGGACCTCGTTGAGCCTTTGCCGTGGCGCGATCCTTCCATCCCCTGGACGCGCGAGCTGTGCAAGACAAAAGAACGGTCGTTCCTGGCACGGACCGAATCCGGGGTCACAAAAGTGGTCGCAAAAGACGCTGACGGACGCGAACAGGTGCTCCTTGAAGGCAAATTCGCCGTGTACCAGAGCCTGTTTGAAGCAGCTGCTCTGGCGTTCGTCGCAGATCCCGCCAACTACGAACCCCCGCCCAGGGTCTACCTGTACATCCTTTATCCATGACATGCCGTACCTCGGAGGCTGCCTCCTTGCGGAGGCAGTCTCCAGTTCTATAGCAAGCGGGTCTACGCTGCGGCTACAGTCCTTCTTCAGCGAGAAACCCTCTTTCTTTCAGCCTCGCCCGGGCTTCTTCAATTAGCGCAGGAGTGCGCGCCTCCACCGTGTGAAGGTGAAACCCGTCGGTCAAGGCAGACAGAAGCGACGCCTTCTTGCCTTGAAGGTCGTTCAGAAAGCGCGCCACATCCTCCCGGGATTCAAGCATCAAAAATCCCTGGAGTTCTCCGTAGATCGGATGCTCCACTATCACGTCTCTTACCTTCACTCCCATGTCCACCAGGAGGTAGAGCTCCTCCGCAGTCCTTTCTGGCCCGTGCTTCACTGCTATTACGTCCTTGTACCCGCCCTTGGGAGGCAACATGTAACCCTGGGGCGTGGATATGATGGTGTGGCCCGAAGCGCGAAGAACAGCGATATATTGGACCACCGCCTGCCTGCTTACCCCAAGCTGCATCGACAGGTCGACGCCCTTTATCGGCCCTTTTGCCTCTTCCAATAATTGAAGCAGCCTTTCCTTTCTGTTCATTAGAGCCTCCCGATATCAAGCATCCTTTTTAGTGCAAGTCTGGCACATTCTGCAATATCGCCCGTCACACGGATTACTCCTTCTGGTTGCCCACGTACGAGCGCTTCCAGAGCCGAAAGCAGTGAAGATGCGCTGATGCAGTCCATCCCTGGACAGGGTCTTGCGTACGGGTCGAGACAGAACACTTCCTTGTCAGGGTTTTGCCTGGCAAGCCGCCGCACAAGGTTGATTTCCGTTCCCACAACCCAGGTGGAGCCAGCGGGAGCGCTCGTGACAAGACGGATAAGATGCTCCGTTGACCCGACATCATCCGCCAGGTCTACCACTTCAGGCTTGCACTCAGGGTGTACTATCACCATCGCATCAGGATATGCTCGTCTTGCATGCATCACGTGCTCCACTTTGAACTCAGTATGAACATTGCAGTGCCCGTCCCACACGATCAAGCGCGGCTTGACCTCAGGTAGCACCCTTTTTTCCTGGCGCGACCAGCGGGCCACCTGCTCTGCAGCAAGCCCCATCTTTGCAGCCATATTCCTCCCCAGTTGTTCGTCAGGAAGAAACAGTATAGAGTCTCCCTGAGAAAGCGCCCATCTGAAGACCTGCTGGGCGTTGCTGGAAGTACAGGTCGCACCGCCGTACCTTCCGCAGAATGCCTTAACCTCTGCGGACGAGTTGACGTACGCGACTGGAACCAGTCTAAGCCCTAAGCTTGAAAGATACTCCCAGCATTCCTCCAATTCCTTCTCCGTGGCCATGTCCGCAAGTGAACACCCGGCCTTCTCATCCGGCAGGATGACGCATCTTTCCCCCCGCGTGAGGATGTCTGCAGTCTCGGCCATGAAACGCACACCGCAGAATACGATGTTGGGGCTGCATGACTCCTCCGCCACCCGCTTTGAGAGCAAGAACGAATCGCCTACAAAGTCCGCATGAGCGACTACCTCGTCTTTCTGGTAATGATGGCTGAGAATGGTCACACTGTCAGCGAGGGCCTGTCTTGCAAGGTTGATCCTTTGGTATACGTGCTCATGCATCTATTTCACTCTCCCGATACCAGTTTCATCGTAAGGTCAAGCGCAGGCACAGAGTGGGTTAACCAGCCGAGAGAGATGAGGTCCACCCCCTGTGAAGCCACATCTTTTGCGTTATCAGGCGTGATGCCGCCTGATGCCTCCACCAGGCACATTTTGTTCACGGTGAGCACTGCCTGCCTGATTTGGGAAAGATCCATGTTATCAAGCAGGATGGCGTCCACCCCTGCTTCCTTTGCTTCCTTGACTGCGTCTAGATCGGTCACTTCCACCTCCACCCGGACCATGTGCCCCACGCGCTTTCTTACCATGTCAACCGCTTCCTTGATTCCCCCGGCAAGCACGATGTGGTTTTCTTTGATTAGCACACCATCATCAAGCCCAAACCTGTGATTCAACCCGCCGCCCACCCTGACAGCATACTTATCCAGTATCCTAAGACCAGGCACGGTTTTTCTCGTGTCTACGACCCTGGTACCATAGGGCTGTACTTTCGCCACTACTTGCGCTGTGGCTGTTGCGATCCCCGACATTCTCTGAAGGAAATTGAGCGCTACCCGTTCAGCGCCAAGCAGCGCCCGGGCGAGGCCTCTGATCCGTGCCAGGATTTGCCCGGCACACAGCTGGTCACCGTCCGCCGTTTGGAAGATAATCCGGCATGAAGGATCCAGTTCCTGAAAGCACCAGGCTGCTACCTGAAGACCTGCCACACGTCCGGGTTGCTTTGCTTGAATGATTGCTTCCGCGACAAGGTCGGGGTGAGCGACCGCCTCCCCAGTCAGATCTCCACGCCCGATATCCTCAAGGAGAGCGCGCCTTAAGAGGTCCGATAACAAGAGCCTATTCAACTCTACCATCCCCTTCTCACGAAACGATATAATGCGCGCCAATACTTGTGTTGCGGCCAAGAGCTGCCTCCACAATGAGACGGGAAACCCGAATCATATTGCGCAATTCAAGATCTGGGCTTTCACAATCCATCTGCTCAAGCTGCCGGGCCGCCTCGCTCAAACCAGCCCGCGTACGTATAATGCCTGCTTTCTCCCAAAGCAGTTTCTGCAACGCTGCCCGGCCCCCAGCATCTATGCTCCACGACGTCGCAGTGACGCGTGGATCAGGGAGATAAAGTGGGCTACCCTCGGGTTCAGCTGCTATCCTCCTGCTTACGCGCCAGCCAAATACGAGTCCCTCAAGTAAAGAATTGCTTGCCAACCGGTTCGCGCCATGCACGCCTGTGTGCGCCGCTTCACCTACAGCATAAAGCCCAGGAAGGCTTGTCCGCCCCCATGTATCTGTGGATACACCTCCGATGGTGTAGTGCGCCGCAGGAGTCACCGGCATCGGCTGGCAACGTGGGTCGATGCCCAGGGCGCTGCACGCCTCATAAATTGCAGGGAACCTGTCCGCGAACCTTCCGCCAAGATGCGTGGCGTCAAGATATACCTGTCTGCCGGCAGCGAGCTTCTGGTACACTGCCCGGGCAACTACGTCTCTTGGTGCCAGTTCCTCAACGAACCTCTCTCCCCTGTCATCGATAAGCACCGCTCCCTCTCCCCTGACGGCCTCGGAAATGAGGAACAGGGGAGACGCCTTACCCTTGAGGGCCGTGGGGTGAAACTGGATGAATTCCATTCCCTTCAGCGCCACCTTTACGTCCGAAGCCATTGCGATGCCGTCTCCGGTACACACAGGCGGGTTAGTGGTATATGAGTAGAGCTGGCCAGCCCCTCCCGTGGCCAAAACTACAACGCGCGCGGCAATGCCCACCAGGCGGCCGGGCCGCTGGAGCACCCACGCGCCCTTGCAGCGCCCTGAATGCACCGCAAGTTCGGTTACAAATGTATTCTCACATATTGTGATGTTCGGGTGCTCTGTTGCCCTGTGAATCAGGGCTTCCATGACAGCGGCCCCAGTTTGGTCCCCACCACATCTTAGAATCCTGGGTACGCTGTGTGATGCCTCCGTGGCGAGTGCGAACTGCCCGTCAGGCAGCGTATCAAACCGCACCCCCAATGATAAGAGTTCTTGAATGCACGCTGGGCCGGCTCGAGTCAAAACGTCTACCGCTTCTCGGTCCGACATTCCGTGGCCGGCAGAAATGGTGTCTTTGGCATGCAAAGCCGGAGCGTCTCCCGCTCCGACGGCAGAGGCGATCCCGCCTTGTGCAAGACAGCTCGCCGAGTCGCTGATCTTTCCCTTGGTGACCACGGTCACCTGTCTTTCCCTGGCAAGCATAAGTGCAGTAAAAAGGCCAGAAATCCCGCTGCCAATAATGAGTACGTCGCTCGTCAAGCACCTTCACCTCACTTCATTATTGACAGCCACACTGTGTCTTGTCAAGTGACAAGACACACCGTCAAGACAAACATGCTTAGGGGCTAGCTAGCAATGGGTCACGCGCTGCGAGCGCCGAGGTGAAACGGGCGTGCTGCAGCACGTACTGAAGGTTGACGGCTGATCTATTAATGAGGTCTACTCAAATCCGTCCGCGCTCGCCCGACGCATGGGTAGACGACGCAGGTGTACGCCTGGACATCGCTTTTTTACCAAAGAAATTTGCTTCTTCAGGCTGGCCGATACGTTCAGAGAGATTCCCGGGCTGAAACAGTCTGCTATCACCGAGGTTTGCCACTATGGCCATCTTGGTTATCCCGAATACACAGTGTGCCAGGAATGCAACAAGGGCGTCTTTGGGTTTGATAGGAAAAATGGCAGTTGCTCCAAGCCTTGACATCACGCCGTAAAGAGCAGTCCATTCAGCCGCTCCTAGCGCCGCCCCCTTTAGCAAGTATTTGTCCCTTCCCATGAAGGTTAAAAAATAGCAGCAGCTTATACCCAACCCTGCAGCAATAAAGTAGTCTCCGATGGCACCCACTGCACTGCCGTAGGGTGTATCGATATCGGATTTTCTAAGAAAGATGCCGGCAGCTTTTTGTTTGCCGGTAGACTTGTAGTCTCCCCATCTGACAAAGGCGGTCTCCAGGGCGCACTTAGCCACGTTCCCACCGAGACCTGCGATAATTCCCAGCAAAAAACGGTCTGTAATCTTTTTCATTTCTGACTGACACCCCTTAAGTATTGTCTGTAGAGAACGAGACTGTTATGTGGCAAACTTGTCCTCATGCCGCTTGTGACAATCCGGGTTATTTCCACCATGCAGTCACTTATTGCTCTCTCATCCTTTGCTAATTCAAAACGAAACACACGTCCTCAAGAAGTAGTGTCCGGTATAGTGTGTAAAAACGGGTGGGCATAGAAGCAGGAGAGGCCACCCTCCCTCTGGTAGATGAAGATATGGAGAACCAAAACATCACCAGGAGGGATGAAGGATGGCCCACTACCAGGTTACCGTAGACGGCGAGGTTGTGCAACAGTTATTTTCCCGGGACGACGGCTTGGCCCGGCTGGTGGAGCAGGTTTTAAACCAGATTCTGGAGGCCCAGGTCACAGAGCGGCTCAGAGCGAAACCCTACGAGCGCACAGACGAGAGGCAAGGGTACCGTAATGGTCGCCGGGAGAAGCCGCTTGTAACCCGCATTGGCCGGCTGGTCCTCGAGGTGCCCCGGGTCAGATCCGGCGAGTTTTCCACGGAAATGTTTGAGCGTTACCAGCGAAGCGAGCAGGCGTTAGTGCTCACCCTCATGGAGATGGTCATCAAC
>DYEP01000192.1 GCA_020725675.1 Symbiobacterium sp.
CTGCCGCAATGCCCATCGCTCTCGCTATTATAGCCACGTGAGAGGTCTCTCCACCAACCTCCGTCACGAGTCCGCGAACGCGGGTTTTGTCCATCATGGCAATGTCCGAAGGATTCAGTTCGTGAGCCACGACAATAGCGTCCTCATAGAGTCTGTCAAAGCTTTTGGCTGCCGTCACGCCCAGTATGTTCCGCACCAGCCGGTTTCCCACGTCCCTCAGATCGGCGGCCCGCTCGCGGAAGTAGCTTTCTTCGAGCTCGGCAAGCATTGCCCCGTATTGACAGATCACGCGTCGCGTGGCGCTGGCGGCGGAAAAACGGTGTTCCCTGATCAATGCAACTACACCGCCCACAAGCGCCGGGTCTTCAAGGATCAACAGGTGAGCGTCGAAGATCCGCGCTTCGTTCTCTCCCGACTCGTTCAGCGCGCGGGATCGGATGCCTAGGACCTGGTGCTTTGTAACGTCGAGCGCCGCTTTGAATCTAGCTACCTCTTCCTCGACCATTTCGGATTCGACTGACTGGGTTTCCGGCACGATCTCCTCTCTACCCAATACAATAGCCTTACCGATACCTATTCCTTTCGCACCGCACACACCTGCAAAGATCATCCCAACACCCCTGGTCGGATTTGATGAACAGGTTCAGGCACTGCAGAATAGCGGATCATACGATTCCGGTATGCTACGTTTCTGGCGGTGCCTGAACCCGTTTGGCTCGAAAAACCTAGTTAATTTACCCTGTCAAGATACTCCCTGCTCGCTCCCGCCGCTATCTGCCAGGCAATGCGATTCCTCTTGAACAGGAAATAGACAACTAGGTAGACAGCAAACGACGCTGCAATCGTGAGCGCCCTGACAGTGGCGGGCGCTGCGAACGCCTTGTAAACGAGCCAGCAGATGGGACTTACACCGATCGCCCAGCTTGTTACCATGGTACCAGCGGCCGGGATCTGAACGCCCACATTCACCGCAGCCTGGGTGAATACTGCGGCAATGTCAGAGTTTGCCCAGTTGCCAAGGACGTACCACAGGGCGCCGGCGATTACTGTGCTCAGGATGTTGCCCCTCATCACCGCGATGATACCAATCACCATGAACGGCATAGCCGGAAGGTCAGCCAGCGGCAGGGTATTATTGCCGGGAACTAGTATTGACAGCGCCAGGATGATCGGAATCAGCACCAGGCCGCTGGTCAGAGTCGCTTCCTCGCCGAAGAATACCGCCGGGTCGATGGCGATATAGAAGTTCTTCCTCTTCAATTCGCCCTTTCTCAACCGGGTGTTGAGTGTCTGGCTGATCGGGATCAGGCCCTTGACGAACAACCCTGATACCGCCGGGTAGATAGCCATGACGGCGCCGGTTACGATGGCGGTCTTCAATACCCCTGCCCAGGTGTCCACCGAACCAAGGTTAGCCCACTTGGCTAGGATGGCAAAAGCGAGCCCGATGATTACCCCCATGCTCACCGGTTCGCCCCAGAACCCAAAGCGGCTCCTCAGATCCTCCGGATTGAGTTTGATCTCGTGGAGGCGCAGCTTCATTAACACCCACTTCACCAGCACGGCGAACGGAGCGCCGTTTACAGGGGCATAGCAGGTGCTGGTGACGCCGTCGTAACCATAGTATTCTTGCAGCGAAGGGGCAAGCCAGTCAGCGATGAGAAGCAGGATGAGGTTCATCAACATAGCCGCCAGGATACCAAGCCAGAAGCTACCCGTGGACAGTTGGACAATGGCCGCCCAAAATACAAATTGATAATAGTTCCAGATATCGGTCGGGTGGAAGGTATCTGTCCACTTGGTCAGGAAGAGTACGAGATCGAATGCCAGGCCGAAAACTAAATAGAACATCCCGATTTGGTTGGCGTATACGATCATTGCCGCCGCTGGCCAGCCGACGTCAATGGTGGGTAAGTTTATCCCGGTATTCTTCACCATCTCGGATACCACGGGGGCCAAGGAGCTCATCAACCCGCCTAGGATGATATTGAATGCCGTCAAACCGATGCCCATATATAGCGCCCCCTGGAACGCCTGTTTGCGTGGGACTTTCAGAAACAGACTGAGCACGAAAACGACGAGGGGGACGATGATACTGGGTCCAAACAGATCCAGGACAAGTTTAAGGGTTTGCATTCTTCCTTTCCTCCTCTATCCTTCTGACTTCCCTGAGGAACTGTTCGGTGAACTCTTCCGCTCCCACGCCCGTGAACAGGGGCATCCCGATCAATACTGGAATGTTGCTGGCGTTCCTGGTGGTGGTTTTTCCGGTGACCACTATCAAGTCTGCGTCTCTAAGATTCGCTATTTCCGTAATTTTCGCAGGAGTTATGGTGAAGCGGATCTTCTCCTTCCGTAGGATCTCCTTGATCCGGTCGGTGACGACGGTAGTAGTAAATATACCACCTCCACAAGCGACCACAAGCCTGACGGTCATCTCTCTGGACCTCCTAACCAGTGATTAGACACTCTCCCAAGAGCGTCTTCAATAGGCGGATTGCTTCCTCGGGGTCGTCAAGCCCGATCATCCTCTCCAGGCTACAACGTTCCTGGAAGACACGTACGAATCTCTTAAGCACCTCCACCTGTTCCTGAGGATTCGTGAGGCCGAACAGGAAAACGATCCTGACACCGAGCTCGTGTTCAGATCCGTCCATCGCCCTGAACAGCACGGGACTCTTCAGCGTGGCAACCGACAAGAACGACTTACGGCATCCCTCCCCTATATGCGGAATGGCGACGGGAACCCCTGTGTCGAGGCCGGTCGGGAACTCGAGTTCTCGCCTGAGCACGTTGAATACAAACTCCTCGCAGACCAGGTCCTTCGCCAGCGCCAGTCTGCTAAGTCTGACAATCACGTCGTCTCGGTCTTGAGCCTCAAGGTTGACCAGAACCAGATCCTTGTCTATGTATAACCCTGGCAAAGTTAAGAAAGCACCTCACTTCCTCATCCGGGTATCCCCCGTGGCTTACGGCGTCGTGATCAGTCGTACCAGCCGAACTCGTCTCGTGCCTTCTGCATCAGGTAAATGTGGTAGGGCGGAGTGGTAGGAGGCAGTTCGCACCCTCCCATAAATACGAAGCGGCCTTTGCAGTACTCCTTGCCCCGCTCTATCGTTTGCCGGCAGGCCTCGTAAACCTGTTCCGGCGTACCGGTGGCGATTATCTTGGGATCAACGTTGCCGGCAATGATCTGGTCCGGGAAATACTTGGCCGCGGTGGCAAGATCCACTTCATGGCCGAAGCTGAGCATGCCTGGGTCACCAAACGGTACCTCTGCCCAGAGCGGGAGGTTCTTGTTCTGTTGGCCGCAGATGTGGCAATATATACTTTTTACGCCCATCGCCAAGACCTTGCTATGAAGCTCCTTTATGTAGGGCAAAGCGAATTCCTCAAAGTGCTTGGGAGATATGAGGCTGTTACTTTCAGTTGGTGCTGCCGATCGCGCTATTACCCTACCCACCCCAAATGTCTCAATAAAGTACCGCGCCACATCGAGGATGTGGTCAGTCATCAGGCGCAATGCCTTGTGAACCGCTTCCGGGGTCTGAGTTATCCAGAGCATGAACTGGTCCACCCCGCATAGATTGGCGGCGTGGGTGAAAGGGCTGCCGCAGATGAAGGCGATCGGCATGCCGTGCTTCTCCTGAAGCCTCGCAAATTCCATCTGCTTCGGGATGCATCCTGCGCGGGAGACGTCCGGGAGTTTGAGCTTGTCCAGATCTTCGGGCTTTGAAACCGGCCGCCTCACGACCGAGGGGCCGGACTCATACCTATCAGCCGGGTACTTTATTTCTCCTCCAAACTCCCACGAGCCGTAGGAAACAAAGGTGTAAAAAGGAGTACCGTCCGAGTCGTACTGTTCAGCGGTCCGGAGCTGGGCCTCGAAGCTGCGTTCCGGATGCTCGTAAATGTCAGCAATGGCGTACCCTACGTTCTTGGCGCAGAATCCATATCCCCGATGTACAAACGCGACACGGTCGGTCGGTTGCCGCCTGTAGAGAGCCTCTATCCGTTCTGCCGGTGTCATTTGCGGTGCTCGTTGAGCCATGGCCTGGGTTCCCTCCAATCCTAAGGAGCATGTTATGGCCCCCCATCGTTCATTGCTACATCAATGTGGGATCGATCGCATACTTGATCGCCTTCAATTCTTTCACCCAGCGGAATGCGTCCAAGAGACGGGAGAGAGGAACAGTCTCCTTGACGAGCTCCCGCCCGTCAACAAGGCGAGTCGATAGCAGTTCCAAAGAACGCCTGAAATCACCAGGAGTTTGATGAAACACTCCAAGCAAGGTCAACTCGGAATAGTGAAGCTGGACGGTATCTACTATCATGGTTGTGCCGCTCTTGCAGCCGCCGAAGAAGGTGACCGCTCCCCCCTTGCGCACCAGCAGCAAGGCCTCCTGCCAGGCTTCGGGTTGCCCGACAGCCTCGATTACCACATCGGCCCCACGGCCGGCGTCGGTAAGCGAAATGGCCCGCTTGACCTGGTCATCAATAGATTCGTAACGCGACACGTCCACGACTTCGCTTGCCCCAAATTCGCGCCCTTTCTGAAGCCGTTCTTCGCCTTTACCGAGCAGTATCACGCGGGCGCCCCGCAGGTAAGCGAGCCGAGTAATCATCAACCCTAGCGGGCCGGACCCGATTACCGCCACTGTATCGCCCTGCTTGATAGGGGTCAACCTCATGGCGTGGACTGCGGTTCCCAGCGGTTCCGACATGGCCGCCTCCTCATAGGACAAATGATCGGGGATTTCCAGCAGGTTAAAGTCCACCAGCGGCCGGGGTACGACGATATACTCCGCATAGGCCCCGTTTAACACCGTTAAATTCTCGCAGAGGTTCTGTTGACCGTTTTTGCAGTAGAAGCACTTCTGGCATGGTGCCGAATTGCAGCAGGCCACGCGCATTCCGGGTTTGAACCCACTGACGCCCTCGCCTACTTCCACTACATCTCCGCTGAATTCATGCCCGAAGGTGCTCGGGATCTTCTTTATGATCGCGGGGTGTCCCCTCTGATAGGTTTTGATGTCAGTCCCACAGGTCAATGCCGCCCGGACTTTGACCAGAACTTCGCCGGGACGGGGTACAGGGACGGGTACTCGCTCGAATCGTACGTCCCCGGGTCCATAAAACATTGCCGCGTTCATCATGGCTGTAGTTGCTCCTCCGATCTAAAGAAAACCTTCTCGCTCCCTCATTTCGGCCGCCTCGACAATGGTTTGTGTCGAACGCGTCCCCTGCCTAGTCGCGCCAGCACGGTACAGGGCCAGGAACTGGTCCAGCGTACGAATCCCTCCCGCAGCCTTTATCTGGACTCTTGGACGGCAATTCTCCCGCATGAGCCGGATGTGCTCAACCGAGGCGCCGGTACCGGCATAGCCCGTGGACGTCTTCACGAAGTCGACGCCTAGTCTGTCGCACAACCGACAACACTGGACTATCTGTTCCGCAGTGAGATAGTGGTTCTCGAAGATGACCTTGACGATGACCATCCGTTGGTGGGCCTTTTGTAAGATGCTCCCGACTTCTCTCTCTACGTAGCTCCAGTCTCCGGAGCGAACCTTGCCGATTGGCAGAACGACATCAATCTCGTCAGCACCGTCGTCAATTACTTGTAAAGTCTCAAAAACCTTGGTTTCCGTGGCGCTGTTGCCATGAGGAAATCCGACCACTGCGCTTACCAGGACGTCGGTTCCGGACAGTAGTTCCTTGCACACCTTCACGTCGTACGGCCGAACACAAACCGAGGCGACATCAAACCGTCTCGCAACGTCGCAACCGTCAACGATATCCGCATCTGTCAAGTCTGGCTGGAGCAGGGAATGATCAATCATCTTGGCAATTGCCCTTGCAGTAAGTGTAACTGGTTCCATCTCGCACCTCCTCCCCGCGATCGCTTGGTTGCCCTGCATTTCTTGGGACCTCAGCCCGTCACGAAGCGGACGACCAGTTTGATGATGTATCTTCCAATGACATAGGTAAGCGGTATACCTTCCACCGTATACGTGACGCGGGTCCGCAGCAGCGCCGGCATGCCCTTCTCCATGTTGAGGAGCTTTGCGTCTTCCTGTTCCAGTGCAACCGCTGACATTGTGTCGACAGCCCTGTGCAGCCTGAAGCCGAAGTGCTTCTGAATTACATAGTAAGTTGATTGCTCTATTCCTTCTTCTTTAAAATATGACCGATTTAGCCCGGGAAAGTATCGCGCCGGTGCGTACCAATCCTCCACGCAGACAGGTTCGCCGTCGACAAACCGGAGGCGGGTCATGAATACCAGGCTCTCACCTGGGCTCACCTGTAGGTACTCGGCGATCTTACCGGGAGCTCGGAACGTCCGGAACTGAAGAATCTTTGACGTCAGGTTCCTGTTCTGCTTTAAGACCTCATTTGTGAAACTGCAGAGTTCTTGAAGTGTTCCCTCCAGCATTGGTCGGGAGACGGTAGTACCTTTAGACCGACGTCGTTCGAGGAGACCTTCATAGACCAGCTCAGAAATCGCTCGCCTGATGGTAGCCCTGCTGACTCCAAACTTCTGCTGCAGTTTCTCTTCCGTCAGGATCTGTTCTCCCGGCTTCACCTCCCCGGAGTCGATCTGCCGTCTAATGTACTGCGCAATCTGGTAATAGAGAGGAATGGGGGTGTTCCTGTGAAGCTCGATCGGCTCGACCCGCTCATTGTCGTTTTTCACTTGTGCCACCTCCAGAGACTCCGGGCCTTGCGGCTATTTTGTGAGTACCTCTGGATTCGCACAGAACTTAGGTATTTCCTTTCCGGTTATGAATTTGCTTACCTCCTCAGCGGCGATCCTAGCGCCCATCTCGGCGGCTTGCAGGGACGCACCGCCAAGATGAGTCGTCACCGTCACGTTTTCTAGTTCGTAAAGTGGGCTATCATCCGGTGGCGGTTCGCCTTCGAATACGTCCAGCGCCGCACCGGCTATGCGCCCGGACTTGAGGGCATTGTACAACGCCCGATGATCGACCAGTTCCCCGCGGGCGGTGTTTACCAGGACCGCAGTTCGCTTCATGAGCCCGATTTCCCGTTCGCCGATCATCCCCCTCGTCTCCGGGGTATACCGGGCATGAAGCGAGACAATATCGGCTTTGCTCAACAGCTCGTCCAATGGGACAAACCTGTACTGGCTTTCCTCCTGCCTTGGCTTTACATAGGGATCGTAGACCAGAATGCGTGATCCAAAGGAGGCGAGTATCCGTGCAACTTTCCGGCCGATCGCCCCGAGGCCGATAAGACCGACTGTGGAAGCGCTCAACTCCGAACCGACTCTTTCGAGAACGTACAAGTCACCCCTCCAGCGCCTGTCCCGCATGAGAGATTGGTGTGCCCTGACGATGCTTCTGGTTTCCGCCAGGATCAACCCGACGGTGAGTTCTGCCACCGCACTGGAGTTTCTCCCTGGGGCGTACAGGACGGGAATCCCCCGTTCTGAGCAGGCACTGACGTTGATATTAACCGGACCACCTCTTGCTGCTCCAATTACCTTCAGGCGGTTACTCGCCTCAATGACGCGCCGTGTGATGCACGCGGTATGGGTGAGGATGATGTCGGCATCTCTTACCAGGGGAATAAGATCATCATCCGGTCCGCAGTATTCCCTCACCTCATCATTCTGCTCAACTGGTTTTAGCGGCCATTCATTGGCCCGGAAGTCGTAAGTGAATCGAATCCCGGTCCCGCAAAAGGCTTCTTCAAGGGCTTTTTTCAGCAGTTCGTTCGTGATGAACCGATCTCCGAGGATAAGAGCTTTCAACTCGTTGCCTCCTTAGCCCAAACGGTGGGCCATTTGCTCAGATGTCCAGTTCGTATCCGGCCTTGAACAGATAGATGGCGCGGGAACCCTTGATTGGGATCCCTTTATCGGAAAGGGTTACCCGAAAGCGTATCAGGACCGGGGTACCCTCATCCATCCCGAACAGCTCCGCCTCGCGCTTCTCCAGGGCGGCAACCGTCACTTCGTCGACCGCCCGAGCGGGGACCAATCCAAATCTTTCCTGCATGACCTTGAACGAAGACTGTTCTTCGCCACCGCTTTCAAACATTTCGCGTGTTACGCCTGGGTAGAATTTCGACGGCATGTAGGAGAACTCCAGAGCCAGGGGGCGTCCTCCCGCTGTGCGCAGCCTCTCCATAATGATTACCTCTTCTCCGGGCTGAAGCTGGAGCCGCTCTTGAACCTCATGCCAGGCAGGCTGTACAACGAAGGTCAAGATGGTCACTCCTGGGACCATGTTCCTTTTCCTGGCTTCCCTGGTAAAGCTGTGGTTGCCGGTGATCGTACCCCAGAGTGTATGCTTAGGTACACGCACAATATTCCTGTTCGCCGGATGGCGTTCCAGAATTCCCTCGTATATGAGGTCACTGATGCCCCTCTCTACCGTGGCGGCATCGGAACCGAACTCCCGGCAGAGTTCCTCGATGTCGGGAAGGGCTTGCCCTGGTTTGTACATCTGTGACTTAATCTGGTCGTTGATACGCTGCGCTACGGCGTTCATTTCGCTCCCTCCTCGCATACGCAATTGGGCTCTTCGTTCGCTACGGGCTAGTATTTACATACCTACGTTTCTACGTTTGTACGTACAAAGCTATTTGAGCCTATGATAGCATTGATTGGTAAGCTTGGCAATATCCAATTCTGAAAAATGTGATCCGTCTGTGATATTGTCAGGGTGAAATCCTTCAGTGAAAATGTCAGTATGAGTAGGGAGAGAATTACTTTGTTACAGACGGAACTAAATCGCATCCAGATTTTAGAACAGACTCTGGGAGGGTTAATTAGTACTGGTTATGCAGCCTTACTTCTAGACCTGAGTGAGCATCACGCCTTTAGGCTCAAAGCCAAGTTACGAGAGTACGGGCCTGCTTCCCTGGCCCGAGGAAATCGGGGTCGTAAGCCGGCTCAGGTCACCCTCTCCCTGGTAGATGGAAAGGTGGCAAAACCAACATCAACCAGAAGGGATGAGAGGATGGCCCAGTACAAGATTACTGTAGACGAGACGGTAATGCAGCAATTATTTACCCTGATAACGGGTTGGCAGTCTTGGTGGAGCAGATGGCAAATCAGGTCTTGGAGGTCCAGGTAGCTGAGCATCTAAAGGCGGGTCGTTGGGTCACGCCTGATTAAATTGCGGAAATTACGTCTGCAGATCCCTGCGGACGAGTGATTTGGATTGACTTACCAACGGGAGCTCTGTATCAGGTGTTACGTCTGCTCTATTTTCTTATAGATTCCTAGCTGAAGTACCACCGGCCGAGCCCACTCTTCGTTCCGCTTCATCAGTACCGTAGCTAAGAGCTAAAGGCCAAAGTACCACGTCCGACGGGGCACTTATCTCCTTGTTCAGCCTTTCCAGCCGGTTAGTGCAACGTATCTGCCTCCAGTGTTCCTGAGGGAACGCCACATAAGTTCAGGATCTCGGGCTCGGAGTCAAGCAGCATCTGGTCGGGCTAGGGGAATATCGTTCTCACTGACGCCGATACCACCGACTGTCACCCTTTGGGCAAGTGCGAGAGTATGTTCCTCATGAAGCGTATTGTACACCGCTACCGTGAAGCCCCCGCCAGCATGGTTCCTAGGACCCTCTTTATCCCCTCATGGGCGTCGCTGATTACGATCTGTACCACGCCCAGGTCTCTCTACACCAAGCCCCTCAAGACCTGCATCCAAAACTCACCGGTTGCCACCACGAACGCCATGCTGATAGCGCGGCCATCGCCTTTCGACTTTACGTACGTCGCGTCCACCCACACGTACGGGCAGGGTCCCTCAGGCTTACGTGTACGGAACCGGTTCACCACCTCGTCGAGGTCCGAACAGAGCCTGGACACCGCTCCTGTCCGCGCCGTCAGGACCCATCGCCCTGACCAGTTCATTATCCTCCTCGGCTCTACCAGGTTTGGGAAGAAAGCTCCCTGCCTCTGTTTGGGTATCCTCAGCGTGATTTCACCCACCCTGGTTGTCCATGGCCTCGCCCTGGAGCCGTTCCTGTACGTCACCCTGGACGAGGTCCGCTCGTAGATAAGCCTTAATCGGTAGCTGCCATATCGGTCTCCTCCCCCAGAGTTGATTGATCCTAACTTCGAAGGGGACCACTGGCAGCTGCGTATATCAATGCCCACTCCGAGGATTTCCACCACTATATAAGACTCTAACGACAATTGTTACCAAGCTGATCACTCCCTTGAGTCTTGTCCCCTGCGTGAACCTAGAACGTTTGGGGGAAAGTCTTTCATACTTACTAAAGCGACCTATCTATCATTGCCTCTTTCAACAGCGCAGTTGGCTTGAAGTAAGTCTAAGGGGATAAAAATGGGGCGGGTGGTCCCGCCCTTCGGTACATGACTGACACCTACTCGTCGTCTTCCTCTTCTTCGGGTTCTAACTTTTCAATCTCCACCACAACGCTCCGGATTAACGTGCACTTGACCGGGTCGCCTACTTCCAGATCCTCAGCAGAAATTTCCTCACCGTCGTATTCGATCAGCACTGTCGAGGCCGCGGCGTACGTCTCTGACGCGCCATCGGCCTTTAGCGTCAACTGGGAAAGTATGGTCTGGTGCGTAAAGGTCATCTCCAGGATGGTACCCGTGACACTCTGTTTGGAAATGGTGTTCTTTACTTCCACGGAGGTAACCACATCCCTGGAGAGCGTGAGTTCTACAGTATCCCCTGTGCGTACGAACCCGAAGGTGAACAGATGCTCGTCGTAGACTACCTCGACGTTGTCCGCTACTTCGTACCACTGTTCAGTTCCGCTGACGCGGACCTTTATCCGCTTTCCACCGGTTGTGTCAGTCTTGTCTATCACTGTCCCCTGGATCTGTCTTTCAAAGTCCTTTATGACGATCTTTATTGCTACGTCCCTCTTCACCGTTACCTCAACGGTATCCCCGACCATCAGGAAGCTGAAAGGCTTTACCTCATTTGCAAACAGCACCTGGACGTTGCTGGCCACGTCTATGGTGCTTTCACTCCGGGCGCCCACCTTCACCGTGATCCGCCACGGGCGGGAAGCGGTGGGTCCGGGGACGATGGCAATGATCTGTCCTTCTACCTTTTCCTCTTTGGCGGTTGCCTCCACCACGATGACGAGCCCTTCCGAGTTCAGTTGCAGCCGGACGGGGTCCCCCGGTAATAGGTCACTGATGCTGTCCACTTCTGCGCCATCTAGGAATATACGAACATTTGCTGCCATTTGGTAGCTGGTGGTTGATCCCCTCAGGTAGATCACATTGCCCAAGCTGCCGCGGAAGATCCCGGAAACCACTGTGCTGGTCTCTTCTGGCAGTTCATCCAGCATCATCGACAGTATTTTGGCTGCCTCAGCCCTTGTTACGGGTTTGTTCGGGAGGAATAAGCCGTCCCCATATCCCGTCAGGATGCCTTTCTTCGTCAGCCAGTACACCGCTGCCAGGCAGTCGTCTGCGATATCCTGCTTGTCTTTGTACTTAAGGGCTTGCAACAGCTGGGCGCTGCTCATGTTTGTCACATCAGAGTCGATCTTGGACTTACCGGCCATGTAAATGAGCCTTGAGAACCATGCCCTGGTGGCCGCCCTGCTGACCTGGAAGCCCTCCAGGTCGATCCAGCCTTTTTCCGCGGCAAATGCCAGGTAAGGTGCTACCCACATCTGCGACTGGATCCCGGGTAACCGGACAGTCGCCGTCAGGTCCACCTCAGCGTTGCCACGAAACGCTTCCACCGCGACTTTCACTGCCTCCCCCTGGGAAATGCTGGCGTTCGGCTTAAAGGTACCATCCGGATAACCGGCAAAGACGCCCCTTGCTTTCATCCTCACCATGTACTGGCTTGCCCACGGGGCTTCGTTTTCATCACTGAACCCGAAGCGCTCCATATGCTGTGTGTTCTTGCCTTTGTCATGCCCCGGAGGCGTCATCGGAGGTGCAGCAAGCGCCGCTGCACACCAGACAAAGGTGAGCACCAAAGCCAGGACTATGGCAGTAAATTTGTGTCTTCTCATGCTGATCCCTCCCTGGACTGATTGTCTTGTTATAGTAGTCGCAACCGGGATGGTGTTTTCTGGGGGTGTCTTGTGAGAAAAAACCCGGCGGTCTTCCGCCGGGTATTGGAGGCATCCCGTATTAATGAACCATCTTTGATTGCAAATACTGAATAGCTGCGTGCAATTCTTTGTCAGCCGCTTCCTGATTCTCCACCTGATATTTCTCCCTCAGCAAATGGTTGATAGTGATGAGCGTCTGCCTGTCGGCCACGCCGGTTGGGGAAAGACCCGCCGCCTTCTGGAAGCTGCGGACCGCAGCTTCAGTCATTCTGCCGAAAATACCGTCCACAGGACCTGGATCCTGGTCGAGCGCAATTAATGCCTTTTGCAGGGTAGTGACTGCGTCCCCGCGGCTGCCCTTTGCTAGTTCTCTCCCCTCATCTACTAGCGGCGGTATATGGATCACGGCAAATGGTATCTTCTCTACGTATATATCAGGTTCAAGACCCGTGTTGTTGATCTCCCTGCCCTGGGGCGTCAAGTACTTGGCAGTGGTAATCTTAAGCCCTCCTCCGTTCTCCAGCGTGAAGAGGGACTGCACGGATCCCTTCCCATACGTTTTCTGACCGACAAGTATTCCTACGCCAGAGTCCTGTATGGCACCTGCGACTATCTCGGACGCCGACGCAGTCGCACTGTTGACAAGCACAGCGACTGGAAGGCCGACCGACCGACCGCTGGCTTCAAACGTCTCCCTGATCCCCCTTTTGTCCACGATATGGACAATGGGACCGGCGGGCACGAACAGGTCCGCCACTTCGATACTCTCGTCCAAAAGCCCTCCCAGGTTCCCTCTTAAATCGAGAATCCACGCCTTCACGCCCCGGGATAGAAGGTCCCTGTACGCACGCTCTGCCTCCACCGAAGTATTGTCATTGAAAGATGTGATCTTTACGTATCCGATGGAGCCCGGAAGTAGAGAGTATTCCACTGTAGTAAGCTGCACAACGTACCTTACGATGTCAACTGTGAACAAAAGATCCGCAGAGGGTCGGTGTATCTTGAGCCTGACCATCGTGCCGACAGGTCCTCTGATCCTGTTTCCTGCCTGTGTAAGGTCCATGCCCACGATGCTTTCACCGTCTACTTCGATTATCCTGTCGTCCTTGAGCAGTCCTGCCGCTTCTGCCGGCGAGCCCTGGATCACGGAGTTAATCGTCACATACGAGTCGCGTATTTCTATTACCACACCTATACCACCAAAAGAGCCCTTGAAACTCTCCGTATACCTGGAGAACTCGTCGGCATTCATATAGGTAGTATAGGGGTCTCCCAACGCATCCACCATGGCCTTAATGGCGGAATCCACCAGCCTGCCAAGGTCCGGGGAGTTCAGGTAATGACCGCGGATATACTCATACACTTTCAGCAATACACCGATGTCAGAGGAGGGCGCAGCCTCCGCCCGGTTGTCACCGAGTGGCCGGGGTGAAAAAAGAAGTACAGTAAACGACAAAAAAATGACTGCCAGCACTACTGTGGCTAAACATCTGCGTTTTGCCATATGCATCATCCTTTCAGACCTTAAAAGACACATCTAATATTTCCACGTTGTGCCCTCTTTGACCTTTGTTCGCACGGTAAAATTCTCTTGTCAGGAAGACCCCATGCTTGCCAGCTGCCTGAGGGCGGAAAGCCGGGTAACCAGCGCGCCGGCAGCTTCAAGGGGAACGCCGTACTTTGTTGAAAGGTATGCCGCGGTCACCTCGGAAAACCGCTTCCTGTCGGCAAGGAGAGTCAACACAGCCTTATACGTGAGCCCAACCTCAGCCGCCAAAGTGCCCGGAGACAGCTGGTTAGACTCCACGTATATCATCAACCAGTAGGCAAGGCTGTCTTCGCCAAGCAGCCGCCGCTGCCTGAAGTACCTGACGACCTCCGTGAGAAGCCAAATTCTCCCTGAGGCGAGCGTGGCGATGGGCGCAGGAAAGTTGGGGGCATTGGCGTGGTCTCTGATAAAGTTAGAGGGGTGAAGACCGGCTATCCGCGCGCACTCCTTCACACCGCACAGCCACTGGTAGACCTCGGGCTCTGCATCCCCCATCTTCATTTCCGGGTACGAGATCTCAAGCCTTGTGAGCCTTCGGTCAGCATCGTATTCAGCAAGAATACCATCGGTCAGCCGCTTAACGAACACCATGCGCGGATCCTGGCCGTAATCGAACTCTATGTTCAGGTCTTTTGACTGTGGATGAAAACGAATCAAGACTTTCATCGTTGCACCGCGATAATAATGTTATCCTAATAATACCACTTGACAGTACTCATGTCCACTGCGAATGCGAAATGGTAAAGAGTACGAATGCTTGTGTGCAACTGGAATGGCATGAGACTCAGGGGTTGTCCTGTCAAAGAAGAGAGATGTACAGGCCGTGCCCGTCAGCAAAAAGTTCAGGCTTGGCGGAGTACGCGACCTTTTCCAGGAAGAGCCGTTCAGCGGGGGACTTGGTTATTATACGCTCTTTTCTGTGTCTCCGCGTTTTCTCAGGCTTTTGCGTGAGAAACCTATCATCTGCCCTCTGCCATCTACGGTTACCTCATAGAGTCCAAGGATGTCCATACTGTCAGGTATGGAACGCTTTTCAACCAGTTCCACTGCGATCACCCAGTTAGTCTCCGCCCTGGATACCCCCACCACGGTGGATAACTGGAGCCCGGTGATTGACAGCACATGGTTCACTGCAGTATTGATCAACGCCCGCAAGCTATCACTCTGACCCGAAATCATCCGCGGTTCACCCCCCTTTCTGGTCCCACTTTGCCAGGGCTGCCTGTTCTCTTCCGTGAATCCATAAGTTTTTCATTCCGTGCCTTCATTTCACGGAGTTTTTCTGCAGAATCCATCAGTTTTTCTCTGGTGGCTCTTATGCGCTCATTTAGCTGTCTCTGGACCCACTGGAGTTGTTCCGCCGGGCTATTCTGAGGCCGCGTCTGTCTTACGGTAATCGGTCTGACTCTTTCTCTCTTTTTCCGCACTCATGTCACCCCCGTCTGACGAGTCTTGGAGTTTCTCTCTGTACATCCCATATTCGATGGCAGTATCGATCGAGGCTATAGCAGCTCGCAAATTCAGAGCAAGCAGCGGAACGTCCGCCACGCAAATGACAAGGTCCGCTCCAAGATAAAGCCCTCTCTCTGCAATGCGGTCCAGAACATCTACCAGTATGCCTGGTCTTTTTGCCACAGTCCCATCCTCCACACTATACAAAGTTGTATGGGGGCCACGGTCCCTGGTACACAATGTGAACACCTGGTAGATCAGCATACTCCGAAAGGATATTGCCGATACTCTCTGCCTGCTCTGGCGTAGCAAGGCATACCAGGCTCACAGCTGTCACTTTCCCGGGCTCCGTCTTTGGCGATTTGTGGGCTACATCGGATACGACCGCCGACACTCTGTGGACAATCTCCCTGCCGAGTTCCAACGCTTTACTTCTTACTCTGGTTGCATCCTGCCTTCTGCTCATTTCCCTCCTCAGGAAACTAGCACCATCCATCACAGCTTGGTTCCCTTCGGTGTTGTCGTCCAGGGTCACCTCTATGCCATACTCCATCCGTCCTTCAAGCCTTTCAACAATCGAATTCAGCCATGTCGAGTTGTCCGCAAGCCATTTCACGACCTCGGTATCATCAGCATGCAGTATGGTATTGAACGTCATGGGAACCGGCGTACCGCAGTGCTCTGCTGCTACGTCCAATACAGAAGCATGGGCCTTGAGCCAAGATTCCACCTGATTTCTATCATCAGAGGAGTAGGGCTCCGGGGGACATCTGTGTACGATCGCTGTGAGCGCGCCGCTTGAGATCCCGTAGACACGCGCCCCTCCAAGGCCTGTAAGAGCAGGGATCTGGCTTGGCCAGCTCCTGACGATCCCGTAAATGTACCTGCCGCCGGGGTCTTCTTCAGGGGCCGTCTCCACCGCTGCGCCTGGCTCCACTGCCTCTAAGATGGTCAGCGCTGCCCAGATCGCGTCGACTAGGCTCCGGTTTACCCGAAACCCCAGCTCGCGCATGCTGGACGCCAGGTCCTCGGCTGATCCCGCACGCTTTCGAGTCAGCGCATGCGCAGCTCCTATGACCTGGGCAGCCGCTGCCGCTATACCACTGCAATAGCCCTCATCGAACAGATCTTGCGTCAATTCCCTCACCTGCCAGCGCCAACAGTAAGTCTTCCACCGCATTATCAAGTCCGGTACGTATCTCATCTACTATATTTGTAAGGTTATGGTGTATCTTTAACGTCTCGATCGCCTGCTCGAGATCCCAAAGAGCAGAGCCCAGCCGCTCAACGTCTGCATCCTTCAGCCTGCCAGCCTCAAGTCGTTTGACTGCTTGAAGTTTCAAAAGATCTGAGATGATCTCAACCAGCGCCACTACCAGTCCAAGCAGTGCCTGTTTGAGATTGTCTTCGTCTACTCGTAACGGCATAGCTCCTCCTCCTTCAGCTACCAAGCGCCAGTCGCCGCTTCTTCGGGCTTTCCCAACCACACCATGGGCACTGCTCTTCCAGGAGCTCGGAGATCGGGACCTGACGTCCGCACTGAGGACAGTTGTCCTTGGGTATTAGCGCATTCCTCCACGCCTGTGAGCCCTGGCACTGCGTCCCGGTAGGAAACTCCAGTCCATACTTGGCAGCCGTTTCAAACGAGGCAAGCGCTGCCCTGATCTTAATGCCAAGGAGTTCTACGCCGGCTACTGATACCACGATGTCAGCATTCAGTACGAGGCCCTTTTCGAGCAGCCTGTCTATAAGGTCGGCTAGCGTACCGGTGGTATCACGAGTGGGTCTTATGGTCACTATTCATCACCTTCCCTTTGCCTGTCAAATATCCCCATCTCTTCGAGAAACAGACGATCCAGCATATCCTTAAACTCCAGTTCGCCCCGCATTTCTCTGTCAGCCATTTCACCGATCTCATAAAGCACCCTGAAGAAGAGCTTGGTCGGAACAACAACAGGGAAGAAGAGAAAATCAAGCAGGGTGAATTCCTCACTCATCCGGTTCGCCCTCCCATGACAGCTCTAGATCCACAAAACTATACGGCGGAAACGGTCCAGAGTACTTGAATTCAAATATGTCGTCATACTTGTTTGCAAGGAGTTCTGTAGTGCGGCGGAAATCGGGTTCTTTCTTGAGATCCATCAGATAAGAACAATTGAACAGCATCTGGACTCCGTAAAGGCTGCCTGAGCGTACCTCCTCCGCCTGCTCTCCGAGGCGCCTCTCCACGACTGACAGGTAGTCGTTCTTCCATCCGGCTACAATACTCTCCACCATCTGGCCGATCTCCAGTGCCATCTGCCTTTGTTCCTCCGGGGTGACCGCAGGCACGCCAGACGACAAAAGCTCATATCTCTGAATCTCTTTTTGAATCTGCCGACGTGCCGCTTCCCTCTTCCAAAACACTTTTATACCAATTTCTCCCTTACCGGCCAGCCTTGAAAACTCCGCTCTTATCGCCCCCGCGTTGGTTTGGATAAGGTTCATCGCTGCCGAATGCGACGGAGTAACCGCCCCGAACCTGAACGGCAGTACAGTATGGCGTGTGAATATCTCAGCGAGAACCTGGGCGTGAATATATGCATCGTCAGTGCTTAGCACTTTTGGGTCTTCGATCTCACTTGCAACAAGAGTGATATCCTGGTACACCAGTGCCTCAAGGCAGCTTTTTTGAACGCCTTCCATGGATGGGAGTCTGGGGAAGCCGTCCACGAGCCCGTAGAGATACAGCATCTTACTCAACGTCATCCCCCTCCGGCAGCCGCTTGGGAAAGCCTATCTCCCCAACTCTCACGTTAAGCCGGTAATGGTACTTTACATTGCCTTGTTCCCGGCGCTCGTCATACGTGTAGGTATGATATCCTTCCTCGAGCATCTGTCTGATTATATCGAGTATTCCTCTAAAACTAAGACCGGGCTTTTTGGTGGTATAATCGCTCACGTTCGTTCGCCTCCTTCCCGCCAGTGCAATCTAAACGGAGTTGCCCGTAATGTCGCGCACAACTTCCTGCCAAAGATCCCCTTTGAAAGGTACCATGAGATGGCCCGCCGCAACCAACCTGCCGAGCAGGATGCTTACTCGAACGGAAATGCGCTTGCCTGTCTTTGCCCTCAGCTCATCCACGGCTTCCACCACGATCCGCGCCTGTTCCTGAGAGAGCCCGGCCCGTTTCTCTACTATGGCGGTTTCCGTTTCTCTGTCAAACCGCGTGAGGTTAATGAATACGGTGCGATCCTTTAAGGCATCCGGCGTTTGAAATACTCCCGCATACTCCTTGGGGTTACAAGTCAAAATGCACCGGAAATCCGGGTGAACTCGCACAAGGCTCCGAGAACCAAGCAGTGGAGGCAGGGCGAGGATCTTTTCTTCTAGCGCAGTGAGGAGAACGTTGTTGGCTTCAGGTCGGGACCTGTTGAACTCGTCGTAAACCAAAGTGTAACCTTCCTTGCACGCGGTTGTCAGCCTGCTGTCCACCCAGTTCTCCCAGACTTCTTCGACGGTCTTAAGCACTGAGCTGATATAGTTATCTACCACCTTCTTGACCGTGTACCCATGGTACCCCCCTACAAGATCGGGGCTTCCAAAGCTCTCATCACCCGCAATAAACACGATCGGGCGCTTGAGTTTAGAAGCGATTAACACGGCCAGACTTGTCTTTCCCACACCGGCAGGTCCCACCAGACAGATAGAAGACCCGCATTCAAGATAGGCCAGGGCCCGGTCTATCACACTTTGGATAAAAGCGGTAATTACAAGGTCGCGTTTGAGCACATTGTCAACATACTGATCAGTTGCCATCTTATGCACCCGCCTTTGCTGTAGCCACGATTATATGCTGTGCAGAGGCACGCCTGCGAGCATGCCTCTGCATAGTCAAGTCCTACTCCGGCTCAGGCCCCAAAGAGTGCTTTGGGTGATGGTGGACTGTCAAACCTACGGCCTTCGCATAGACAAGCCAGGTTTCAACTGAGGCAATTACGATTCTTGCCTCCACGCCGAGTATTTCAATACCTACGAGGGATACGATGGCGAAGAGGTCCACCACCACACCTTTATCGAGAATTCTGTCAAGAACATCGGCGAGACTGGACGATTGTAAACTTGTCTTGACACCCATTGTTTAGGCAGCTGCCTCCTTTCTGGCATCGAAGCGGTAGTTCTTGAGACGGCCTACCCATAAGGGGTTACATAAACCGTCTACTTCAGTATATTGAGGTGCTACGGGTATGGTTCGCGTTTACCTAACTCTGGCCGAATTGGTTGCACCGTGGTGCAGCTTCAGCACAACGTGGGTTCTTAAGAAGGCAGTTGGATTTGAAAGTCGCCGTGATGAAGTAGCAGACTGGAATGTTTACGATCCCCGCCGGGAAAGCCCACCCTTTTAAAGGTGTGATGAAAGGCGGGCATCCTGGTTTAGACTGTTAGATATGTTGTATAATAAAACCATGAACGGCAAACGATGGAAAAGATCGGCCACAACAGTACCACTTCATCTGGTACCCTAAGTATCGGGCAAAGTCCTA
>DYEP01000193.1 GCA_020725675.1 Symbiobacterium sp.
CACCGATCTGTCCCATTACCTGAACCAGGCGCTTCGGGCCCGGTGCCTCATGAAAAGGGACCGCGATTACGTAGTGAAAGATGGTCAAGTGATCATCGTTGATGAATTCACGGGACGGCTTATGTTCGGCCGCCGTTATTCAGATGGGCTTCATCAAGCCATTGAGGCAAAAGAAGGCGTGAAGATCGAACGGGAGATGCAGACCGTCGCAACCATAACATACCAGAACTACTTCAGGATGTACGAAAAGCTCGCAGGGATGACGGGTACTGCGCTGACAGAGGCTGATGAATTCAAGAAGATCTACGGGTTGGACGTGATAGAGATTCCGACCAACAAGCCGATGATACGCGTTGACTACCCTGACGTAGTGTATACTACAGAGAAGGCCAAGTTCCGCGCTGTGTGCAGGGAGATAGAGGAGTGTTACAAACGTGGCCAACCCGTCCTGGTCGGAACGGTTTCGATAGAGAAATCTGAACTTCTAAGCGATATGCTGAAAAAACGGGGCATTCCTCACCAAGTGCTGAACGCCAAGTACCACGAGAAGGAAGCCGAGATCGTGGCGCTTGCGGGAAGGCGCGGCGCGGTGACGATCGCCACAAACATGGCAGGAAGAGGTACTGATATCGTCCTGGGCGAAGGCGTGGTGGAACTGGGCGGGCTCCATATCATCGGTACTGAACGCCACGAAGCACGCCGTATAGACGACCAGCTGAGGGGGCGTTCAGGGCGCCAGGGAGACCCGGGCTCATCCCGCTTTTACCTGTCGCTTGAGGATGACCTGATGCGGCTTTTTGGCAGTGACCTTGTGGCGGGCATCGCGGAACGGCTCAAGGTGGATGAAGACACGCCTATTGAGCACCCGCTGCTGACAAACGCGATAAGGAACGCCCAAAAGCGGGTGGAGAACCGGAACTTCGACCTCAGGCGGCGAGTATTGGAATACGACGACGTCATGAACAAACAGAGAGAAATCATCTACAGCCAGCGTCGCAAGGTGTTGAGCGGAGAGAATATGAAAGAGAGCATCCACGGCATGATCGAGAGCTTCGTGGACCAGCTTGTGGATAGCTACTGCAACAAGTTTTCTGCTCCTGAGTACTGGGATCTTGAGGGGCTTGCCACCGCGGTAGGTCAGAGTTTTCTGCCGGGGCGTATCGTAACCCCGGGGGACTTTGTCGATATAGACAGAAATGAGATCAGGGAGCGAGTACTCTCCATCGCCATGGAACGTTACGCAGCCAAGGAGAAGGATCTCGGTCCTGAGCTGATGCGCGAGCTTGAAAGACAGGCTACACTACGCGTAGTGGACGCCAAGTGGATGGAACATCTGGCAAACATGGATGACCTCAGGGAGGGCATCGGGCTTCGCGCCTACGGACAAAGAGACCCGCTTATCGAATACCAGATCGAAGCCCATCAGATGTTCCAGAACATGATTAGCTCTATCCAGGAGGACATTGTGAAGCTGGTATTCAGAGCGAGAGTTGTGACACAGCCCGCCCCGAGGCAAACAGTTGAGGGAGGTCAGGCTGCTGTAAGTACGCCAAAAAAGAGCGAAAGGATAGGCAGAAACGACCCGTGCCCATGCGGAAGCGGGAAGAAGTACAAGAAATGCTGTGGCAGGTGAGGTGGTTATTGTATGTTCGAACTTATAAGGAAAGACGTTCAAGCTGCCAGTGAGAGATTGGCAAAACTCGGGAGGTCTCTTTGACCTGGCTGGTATAGAATCCGAAATCCGGGTTATTGAAGAGAAAATGGCTGCCCCCGACTTCTGGGACAAACCTGACGAAGCCCAAGGCCTGGTCAGAAGGCTTGCTTCGCTGAAAGAAGAGGTGGAGCGATTTAATTCGCTGAAGACCAGGGCGGAAGAGCTCGGTGTGTGGTGTGAGCTGGGTGAGGAGACACAAGATCAGGCTCTGCTTGCAGAGACGGAAAAGAATTACCAGGAGTTTGCACGGGATCTCAGAGATTATGAACTGAGGAGCCTCTTGTCCGGCGAATACGACGAAAACAACGCCATACTGTCTCTTCACGCTGGAGCCGGCGGTACCGAGGCGCAGGACTGGGTATCTATGCTCTTTCGTATGTTCACCAGGTGGGCGGAACGAAAGGCGTTTAAGGTAGATGTTCTGGACGAATTGCCCGGTGAGGAGGCGGGCTTAAAGAGCGTTACCTTTCTTGTAAATGGGCGTTACGCATACGGTTTTTTAAAGGCGGAAAAGGGTGTACACCGGCTGGTCAGGATTTCACCTTTTGATGCATCTGCAAGGAGGCATACGTCGTTCGCTTCCCTTGACGTGCTGCCGGAACTTCCTGAGGAGCAAGAGGTAGAGATCGACCCTGCGGACCTAAAGATAGATACGTTCAGGTCCAGCGGGGCCGGGGGGCAGCATGTAAACAAGACCGACTCGGCTGTACGCATCACCCATCTTCCCACAGGCATCGTTGTAAGCTGTCAGAACGAAAGGTCCCAGCATGCCAACAGATTGTCTGCCATGAAGATACTCCAGGCGAGGCTTCTGCAGAAGCGGATTGAAGAGAGGCAAAAGGAGCTGGACGCCTTAAGAGGAACGCAGCAGGAGATCGCCTGGGGCAGCCAGATTCGAAGCTATATATTTCACCCCTATACCCTTGTGAAGGATCACAGAACCGGCGAAGAAGTGGGCAACATAGGTGCGGTGATGGATGGCGATATCGACCAGTTTATATACGCGTACCTTGAAAAGTACTCAAGGAACAACGGGAGGTAATATGAGGTGAAAAGGTTCCTCCTGTCCAGCCTCATTCTAGCACTGGGCATCATGTTTGTTGCCGAGATCCTTCTTCCACGAGGGCTTGAGCAAATTGCCGCCAAAGTGGTAGCGGCAACATTCAGTGATGCCCATGCGACCCGGGTATCCGTGAAGTCACGCCCTGCGCTCAAGATGCTCCGCGGGCAATTCGACCTGATCACGGTAGAGATCGAAGGGCTTGACACGGGGGTATTGTTCGTCGACCGTATCGTCAGCCAGCTCGCGGACGTCCGCTTGAACCCTGTTTCCCTGGTCACCCAGGGCAGACTCGATATGATCGAAGGCAGCATAAGCACCACGCTCAGCCTTTCTGAAGCTGCGCTCCTTACGCATGTTTCAAAGAGCGTACCGATCCTTGAAAACGGCAGGGTTTCCCTTTCTGCCGAGGGGATCACTGTCACTGGCGATTTGTTACTCGGGGGCCGAAAGCTCGGGGTCTCGCTTACGGGCGGTTTTCTACAATCTGGAGAACGTGAGCTCGTGTTTAAGATAGACACCATCGCCATCGAGGGCGTCAATATACCTGGCCAGTTCACTGATACGCTGCTTTCGTCGCTCGGTGGCGATACCTTTGTCGTGGATCTGTCAGGTGTGCCGGTGGAGGGCGGCGTCACCGATGTCTGGACGACCGCGGGTCAGCTTCATATTACCTTCAGCCAGACGGTGAGACCATGATGCAGACCCGACGCATATCCATACTGGGTATACCTTTTGATGACCTGGACCTGGATCAGGCTGCCGGCCTGGTCCTTCATGCTATACATAGCGGTATTGGCATATCGGTGATGACTCCAAACCCGGAGATCGTGCAGATGGCCAGGCGCGATGCAGAACTGGCTGCGGTTATTCGCGACGCTGACCTGGTCGTCCCTGATTCAGTGGGGATAGTGGCGGCGTCAAGGCTGATGGGATGTGCGCTGCGCCGGAGGGTACCCGGGATAGAGTTGGTTGAATCGGTGCTCGAGCGCGGGCGGGCTGCAGGCCTCCGAGTATACCTGCTCGGTGCCGCAGAAGGCGTGGCGGACGTGGCAGCTGAGAGACTCCGGGCTCGGTATCCGGGGGTAGTGATCGCAGGCACACACCACGGCTATTTCTCCTCAGAAGATGAAGAGAGAATTGCTGCGGATATTATAAGCTGCCGCGCACAGCTCGTGCTCGTCGGGCTTGGTTGTCCGAAACAGGAGAAATGGATAGCGCGTTGGAAAGAAAGGCTTCAAGGCGTCTCGCTCATTACCGTAGGGGGCAGCCTTGATGTCTTTTCCGGGCGTACCCGGCGCGCGCCGGCAATCTTCCGAAGACTTGGACTTGAGTGGTTGTACCGGCTGCTGAGCCAGCCGTCCAGGTGGCGGAGGCAGCTTGAGCTTCCCAGGTTTTTTATGGCAGTGCTCAAAGAGAGAATGAAAAGATAGGGGTGGAGAAGGTTGGATTCACAGGAACTGGCCTCGATCGCAAGCAGAGTACGCAGGCACATCATCAGAGCCATCCATCAAGCGGGGTCCGGTCACCCGGGCGGTTCGCTCTCCTGCGCGGATATACTGGTCGCCCTGTATTTCTCGGCGATGAGGATCCGGCCTGACGAGCCGGATTGGGAAGACCGCGACAGACTTGTGCTGTCAAAAGGCCACGCATGCCCGGCTCTGTATGCGGTGCTGGCGGAACGGGGGTTCTTCCCCGTGGAAGAGCTGGATTCCCTGCGGAAACTGGGTAGTATGTTACAAGGACACCCTGACATGAAACGTACTCCCGGTGTGGAGGCCTCTACTGGTTCCCTGGGCCAGGGGCTGTCACAGGCAGTGGGCATGGCACTGGCGCTCAAACTGGATCGGCGACCTGCACGAGTCTACGTACTCTTGGGTGACGGCGAACTGCAAGAGGGCCAGGTATGGGAGGCAGCTATGGCAGCAGCGCACTATCGTCTGGATAATCTTACCGCCATAGTTGATTTTAACGGCTTGCAGATCGATGGCCGCATCGAGCATGTAATGTCGCCGCTGCCGCTTGTGGACAAGTGGCAGGCCTTCAATTGGGCGGTGCACCAGTGTGACGGACATAACATGGATGCGTTGATCGGTGCGCTGTCTTGGGTGGGCAAAGTGACGGGCGCTCCTTCTGTCATCATCGCACGCACGGTGAAGGGCAGAGGCGTTTCATTTATGGAAAACGTAGCCGATTGGCATGGAAAGGCGCCTGATGCAGAAAAGACCAAGGTAGCGCTTTCCGAGCTGGGGGGTGCTGGAGTTGGCCGGTAAAGCGACCAGGGAGGCCTATGGTGATGCGCTGGTAGAACTGGGGGCAGTGTATGAGGAACTCGTAGTGCTGGATGCGGACCTCTCCAAGTCTACCATGACCGCAAAGTTCCAGAAAGCATACCCGGAGCGGTTTTTCAACATAGGTATCGCCGAACAGAATCTCATGGGCATAGCAGCAGGCATGGCTGCTGCTGGAAAGATACCTTTTGCCAGCACGTTTGCTATTTTCGCAACAGGACGGGCATGGGAGCAGGTGAGGAACACCATCGCCTATCCGGCCCATAATGTCAAGATCGCCGCGAGCCACGCAGGCATTACGGTGGGACCTGACGGCGCTTCCCACCAGGCGCTGGAAGACATTGCTCTCATGAGAGTGATCCCTGGGATGACCGTGCTCGTTCCTGCGGACGCCTGGGAAACCCGGCAAGTAGTGGAAGCAGCCATAAAGCATAAAGGGCCTGTTTACATAAGGCTAGGCAGGCCGGCCGTGCCCGATATTTATGACGAAACGTATCGCTTTCGCATAGGCGAGGCCAGTTTGCTTTGCGATGGCGACGACGTGGCCATAGTAGCTGCTGGCTATATGGTACACGTGGCGCTCTCTGCCAGAGACATACTGGCAAGAGAGGGTGTTTCCGCGAGAGTCATAAACATGTGCTCGGTAAAGCCGCTAGACAGTTCAGTGCTGCTTCGGGCCGCATTAGAGTGCAAGGCAGTAGTGACCGCGGAGGAGCACAGCATTATCGGAGGCCTCGGGTCTGCAGTGGCCGAATTCCTGGCGGAGCGATGTCCCGTTCCGGTAAGGAGAGTCGGGGTCCGGGATCTGTTCGGCCAATCGGGTGAGCCGGGGGAACTGCTGCAAGCGTACGGCCTCACGCCCGAGGACATCGTAGAAGAAGCACTGGAAGCGATCCGCGCAAGGTGAATTGCAATTGGCGGGGGGTGCCTGGGCGTACCCCCCAGTAATTACCTCCGCACTGCTTATGTAATGAGCCACCCCGCAGAAATCCCCGATTTATGCCCGCAAATTTCCGCTAAACAAGAAGGATAGTATCCTGTTATGTCGAATAAACCCATCGAGTGCCAAACCCGCTCGAATCGTTCCTGGAGTGGTTCCCATGATTTTGCTGGAAAACGCCTCGAAACTTTATGCCAACAAAGTTCTGGCACTGGATGGTGCCAGCTTCTACATAGACAGGTCAGAATTTGTATTTATCGTCGGTCCCAGTGGGGCCGGCAAGTCCACGCTGGTACGGCTCATATATCGGGAGGAGCTACCGACCAGCGGGCGGGTGGTTGTATTTGACAAAGACCTGTCGAAAATGCGCCCCAGGGAGGTGCCGTTCTTTCGGCGCCGCATAGGCGTGGTATTCCAGGACTTTAAGCTGCTTGAAGACCGTACGGTGTTCGAAAATGTCGCATTTGCTCTCCGCGTCACCGAATCAACGAGAAGAGAGATCAAGCGGAGGGTGCCTGCCGTGCTCGAACTCGTAGGTCTACGTGACAAACAGAGAAGCTACCCCAGGCAGCTCTCGGGAGGAGAGCAGCAGCGTGTATCGCTGGCCCGGGCTATCGTGAACAACCCTGAACTCGTAGTGGCTGACGAGCCCACCGGAAACCTCGACCCTGATACAGCCTGGGAGATCTTTCAGCTGCTGCGCGAGATCAACCGCCGGGGTACAACAGTGGTGGTCGCAACGCACGCCAAGGAGATTGTGAACAGGTTTGGCAAACGCGTCATTGCCTTGAAGGACGGTCAGGTTGTCAGGGACGAGGAAAAGGGGGCCTACTCCAATGAGGATTAGGACGTGGACTTACCTTGTCGGCCAGTCCTTCCAGGGCATTCGCCGGCACGTGCACATGAGCCTGGCTTCGGTTACCACGATGGCTGTATCGCTGCTCGTACTAGGTATATTCGTCGTCGCCTCATTGAATCTGAGCTATGTGGCCGCGGTAATAGAATCCCAGATTGAGATCAGGGCGTATCTTTACGACGATATTCCTGCCCAGGGCATCCTCGATCTGGAAGTGGCCATATCTTCTTTGGAGTACGTTACCGGCGTCGAGTATGTGGACAAGGATACCGCACTATCAAAACTCAAGGAGCAGCTGGGTCCGCAGGCGGACCTGCTCGAAGCGGTAGAGGAAATGAACCCTCTTCGGAATTCGTTTGTGGTGAAGGTGGAAGCGCCGGAATTCGTGGCGCTCGTCGCATCACAGGTAGAAGAGCTTCAGGGAGTAGCGAAGGTGGACCACAGGCAGGACTTGATGTCCAGGCTTAGTGCGGTAATCCGGGCGATACGGGTTTCCGCGCTGTTCATCATCTTGCTACTTGGAGTGGCTACCATCCTGATTATCTCAAATACTGTCAGGCTCGCGGTGCTATCGCGCCAGCGCGAAGTGTACATCATGAAGCTGGTCGGGGCGACGGATGCGTTCGTCAGGTGGCCGTTCTTTCTCGAGGGGATATTACTTGGGCTGGCGGGCGCGGCGGTTGCCAGTTTTGTGCTCGACAGAGCTTATGACTGGTTTCTCGCCAACGTATATGTAATGCTTCCTTTTGTGCCTGTGCTTACCAAACAACCCATGCTGCAGGTAGTTAGCCTCGGACTTTTTGTGCTGGGAACCGCCATCGGTGCCCTGGGTTCTAGCATCCCACTAAAGAGGTTCTTGAGAGTGTGAGAGAGGGAGGGAGAGCGTTGAGACTAGCCAGAAGGGTCCTGGCCCTGGCACTAGCCTTTTGCCTGATGGCAAGCGGTATGGCGTCTGCTGACGTCAGTAGCGAGTTGAATAAGAGGCAGCAAGAGCTGAACCAACTGACCCGACAGATCGAGCAGAACAAAAAGAACCTTCAAACGGCAGAGAAACAAGAAAAGAGCCTATTGGCAGAGCTTCAGAGGCTTGAGACCTTACTGGAAAATACGGAGGCAGAGCTTCAGAGGATAGAGTCACGCATTCGCGACACCGAGGAGGCCATAGCTCGTACACAAGGCGAGCTCATAGTCAAAGAGGCGGAGCTTGAAAGACGTACTATCCTTTTGGGAAACAGAGTCAGAGCGCTAGTCGAAAACGGTACCGTTACATACCTGGACGTACTCCTGGGCGCCTCAAGCTTTTCGGACTTCCTGTCGCGATTTGACATGCTGAAGGCCATCTTCATCCAGGATGTGGCATTGTTCGAGAGTGTGAAAGCCGAGAAGCGCGAAGTGGAAGAGAAGAAGGCGTACCTAGAACAAAAAGAGGCAGAACTGACTGAACTCAGGCACCAGGTGGTCAACAAGAAGGCGCAGTATGAGAAGACCCAGGCGCAGCGGCAGGCCCATCTCGCAAGCATCCAGCGGGAAAAGGCATCTTACGAGAGGGCGCTTGACGAACTTGACGAAATGTCAGCCCGACTCACCAAGATTATACAAGAGCTGCAGGCCCAGCTACGCACGCAAAGAAAGGCTGACCTCAAGATGACCTGGCCCACTGCAGGGCCCATCAGCTCTTACTTCGGTATGAGGTATCACCCGATACTAAGGACCTCGCGGATGCATACAGGCATCGACATTGCAGCACCACACGGGCAGGCTATTGTTGCGGCGGAAGACGGAGTGGTTATCCATGCCGGAGGGCTTGGCGGTTATGGCAACACGGTGATCATCGATCATGGCGGTGGTATATCCACGCTTTACGCACATGCGTCCACCATCCTGGTCCGAGTGGGCGATAAGGTTACCAAAGGCAAGACCATCGCACGGGTGGGCAGTACGGGCCTGAGCACCGGACCACACCTGCATTTTGAAGTGCGTGTGGATGGTGCGCCTGTCAACCCGCTAGCGTATTTGTAGAGATTGGAAACTCGACAAATGGCCGGGTACATGCCCGGCATTTTTTGTATCCTTGTTGCATAATAACCCCTGTGATAAACTGAATGTGGTGAGAATAGATATCTTGTGCCTGGTGACAAGAGTCTGGGGACGGTGTTGTACCATGATTAGCCGGAGGAAAGCCGTTATCTTGGCAATCGTGCTTTCGCTTGCCTTGAGTCTTGCCACGTACACCGCGGTGAGCGCTTACTACCGTATTCTCATATACGGGTCTGTCCCGACTGAACTTAGGCACCTGGATTTTGAGAAGTTTGCTAAAATCATGCATCTTATAAACACGCGTTACCTTAAGGAGACTACCCCGGAGGCGGTGATGGAGGGGGTCTTCAAGGGTATGCTGATGTCCCTGGGCGATCCCTACTCTGCATATCTTGACGCCTCGCAGTACCGCGATATGCTGGAGAAGGCTTCTGGCACCTACAGCGGGATCGGAGTGTACATCGGTCAGAGGGGCGGGTTCATCACGATCATCGCTCCGATTAAGGGCACACCTGCGGAACGCGGCGGGCTGCTGAGCGGGGACCGAATTGTGCAGGTCGACGGGAAAGATATCGTGGGCGTTTCAGTGGACGAGGCTGTCCAGCTGATCCGTGGCCGAGAAGGCACTCCGGTGAGGTTGACTATTGTCCGTGAGGGAAATGACCGTACGCTTGAAGTGGAGATCGTCCGCGCGACAGTGGAAGTAAACCCGGTGGAATACGAGATGGTGGGGGCAGACATCGGGTATATCAGGCTCACCGTGTTCAACGAGCACGCTTCGGCGAACGTAAAGTCTGCCATTGAAGAGCTGAAAGCCAGAGGCGCAAAAGCGTTCATTCTTGATCTGAGGCAAAACCCCGGTATGCTCCTTGACCAGTGCCTGGAGGTAGCTGAGTTTTTCATACCGCAGGGGCCAATCGTCCATACTGTATACAGGGATGGGACCAAGGAGACATTTTCATCTAAGACCCCGGGGCTCAACATGCCGCTGGTGGTGCTCATCGACCAAGGCACCGCTTCTGCTTCGGAGATCGTCGCCGGTGCCATACAGGACTCACGGGCGGGTATACTGGTGGGCACGCGTACTTTCGGCAAAGGGCTGGTCCAGTCACTCATAGACCTGCGGGACGGAACAGCAGTCAAACTTACTACGTCCAAGTACTTAACGCCCGCGGGACGTGATATACATGACGAGGGTATTTCGCCTGATATACAGGTGAACCTCGAAGAAGGGGAGACACCCCGTATGCCTTCTCAGGGTCTTGACCGACAGGTGGAGGCAGCCATAACGGTGCTTCGCTCCCAGCTCAAGGCGGGGAGTTGATGGCATGGACTCGTTCGTCAAACTTATTGTGCAGGTCTTCCGGGTTGTACCCGTGATGCTATTTCATCCAAACTACGCGTTCATTTTTTGGACACTCACCCTTTTGGTCTTCTTTCAGTACAGGCGGTGTGCCAACCTGGAAAAGAGGATTTACGGGGTGACAAAAAACCAGACCCAGGCGCAAGTGCTATCCGCCCTCGGTTACGGGCTCCTGGGAGGGCTCGTCGGCTCTATTCTGCTTGTTTCCATTGGCATTTCGCTTTCCTCAAGCGGTATCATTTACGTCTGGCCGCTTGCTATTGTTCTCATGCTAATCAACCCAAGGTTTATGTGTTTTGCTTATGCAGGCGGGCTTGTGTCTTTGGCAAGCCTCGCATTCGGGTGGCCGGACATACACGTTCCTGGTCTTATGGGTCTGGTGGCCGTGCTTCACATGACGGAGAGCTTCCTCATATGGATAAGCGGCGACAGCTGTGCCACGCCGCTGTTCATCAAAAACAAGCGAGGCGAAGTGGTCGGGGGCTACGTGCTCCAGAAGTTCTGGCCCATACCCATTGCAGTACTTGTACTCATGGCAGTGCCCGACATTTCCGCGCTTGAAGGACTCATCCAGATGCCTGAGTGGTGGCCGCTCATCCGCCCTGACAGGGGTATAATGGAATCGGGGAACTTGGTATTCGCCATGGTTCCGGTAGCCGCAGCGCTAGGGTATAGCGACATTGCCATCACCATGCCGCCCAGGGAAAAGGCCTCAAGGAGCGCCATGACTTTAGCTGCATACAGTCTGCTACTTTTGTTCTTTAGCATTCTGGCGTCAAGAACAGCGCCGTTTAAGTGGGTTGCAGCGCTATTTGCGCCGACCGGACACGAAATGGTGATACATCTGGGTATACGCCGAGAAGTGATCGCCCCGTCTTATTACTCTCAGCCGGAACGCGGCCTGCGGGTGCTAGGAGTCTTGCCGGATTCAGCAAGTTGGAGAGCAGGCATCCGCCCCGGCGACATATTGTTTGAGGTCGCAGGGTTCCAAATAAAGAACAGGGATGAGCTCCGGAACGCGCTGTTTTTTGCATTTGACCGGGTATTTATCATCTACGAAAGCATTGAGGACGGCGCGATCCGTCAGGTCTGGGTCAAGAAAGACCCCGATGGATACTTGGGCCTGGTCACAGCACCTGAACCTGGAGACAGCCAGCATATTGAAATCGGTCAGTCGATGCTGATGTCGGGCGCTCTTGGACGCAGGATCGCGCGTTGTCTCGGTTTGCAAAGGTAACCAAAGGAGTACATTCATGAATCGAAAAACACCCCCCCTTCTAATGATCACCATGCTTCTCTTCATCAGTTGCACCATCCCGGCTCTCATGCTGAACGACCGTGTCAGCCGTTCCCTGGAAGCCAAGGCACAAGTGAGTGAACCGGCAGATACGGTGCTGACCATGCCGCCAGTGCCTACCGACGTAATGTCTGAAACCAGGACCCAGCCCAAGATAGGAAGACTTGCGCCGGGGGACCTCGTCCTTATCATAGATGATGTGGGATACGGCAGTTCGGCGCTGGAGGTGCTGGCAGATTCAGGACTGAAATTAAATTTCGCAGTCCTACCGAAGTCGCCCCGGGCAGTCGAGGAGGCCGAATTTGTCCACAACCGGGGGCATGAAGTCCTGCTCCACATCCCTATGGAACCAATCATCCCCGGGGAGGACCCGGTGAAGGCCGGCGCTGTGATGACTTACATGTCTGATGAGGAAATAAGGGGCGTGGTAGAGGAGCATGTGGAACGCATCCCATTCGCGCTTGGCGCCAACAACCACATGGGTTCGGTAGCAACGCGAAACAAGAGAGTGATGCGGGCGGTGTTGTCCGTGCTGGCGGAACGCGGACTGTACTTTGTAGACAGCATGACCACGCACGGTTCGGTTTCAGGACAGGTGGCCTTCGAACTTGGAGTGAGATTTGCTCAAAACAGGGTATTCATCGACAATCGCAAAGAATTGCCCTATATCAAGGGGCAAATACTCTACGCGGCGCGAATGAGTCTTCGATTCCCCGGCTATATTGCTATAGGTCATGTGCATCCGGTTACTGCAGAAGCCCTGCTTCAGGCGAAGGATGAACTGGACGCGATGGGAGTCAGACTGCTTTACCTCACCGAACTATTCGAACTCATGCAGTTTGAGTAAATTTCATGGAGGAATCCGGACTTCACTGGCGAACATTTATTCGCTAACACAAGCTTTAGAGGAAGTGAACGGGTGAAAGACAAGTTTCGTTTAGTCTCCGAGTTTTCCCCCCGGGGGGACCAACCGGAGGCCATAGACAAGCTAGTGGAAGGGCTAAAACGCGGATACAGGCACCAGGTGCTCCTTGGCGTGACCGGAAGCGGCAAGACCTTCACGATGGCAAACGTCATCCAGAGGGTGCAGAGGCCGACCCTGGTAATCGCACACAACAAGACGCTTGCCGCGCAGCTTTGCTCGGAGTTTCGTGAGTTTTTTCCGGACAACGCAGTGGAATACTTCGTCAGCTATTATGACTACTATCAGCCCGAAGCCTATATTCCTCAGACCGACACATACATCGAAAAAGACTCGCTAATAAATGAGGACATAGACAAGATGAGGCACTCCGCGACCATGGCATTGTTTGAGCGCAGGGACGTGATTATAGTCGCCAGCGTATCATGCATTTACGGGCTTGGTTCGCCGGAAGACTACAGCGGAATGGTCGTCTCTTTACGTCGGGGAGCCGCAAAAGACCGTGATAGCATCATCGCAGCACTGGTAGAGATCCAGTATGAGCGAAACGACACCGTGCTTGCACGCGGTACGTTCCGGGTAAAAGGAGATACCATCGAGATCTGTCCGGTAGCATCCTGGGAACGGGCGGTTAGAGTGGAGATGTTCGGCGACGAGATCGAACGTATCAGGGAATTTGACATTCTGACTGGAGAGGTTATTGCCGAGGTCAATCACGTCGCCATTTACCCGGCCTCGCACTATGTGGCGGCGCGGGACAAACTGCTCGCCGCTTGTACACAGATAGAGGCAGAGCTCGAGGAAAGACTCGCGGAGCTGCGGGAACAGGGTAAAGTACTCGAGGCGTACAGGCTCGAACAGCGGACAAGATATGATATGGAAATGATCAGGGAGTTAGGGTACTGCCAGGGGATAGAGAACTACTCAAGATACTTGACGGGCAGGCGTCCGGGGGAACCCCCTTATACCCTCCTTGATTTCTTTCCCCGGGACTTTCTTGTGATTATTGATGAGTCCCACGTGACGGTACCGCAGATCGGAGCGATGTATGAAGGGGACCGCTCGCGCAAACAATCCCTTGTAGATCACGGCTTTCGACTCCCGTCCGCATTTGATAATAGGCCACTCCGCTTCGAAGAGTTCGAGGACAGGTTAAACCAGGTAATATACGTGTCGGCGACCCCTGGAGCCTATGAGCTCTCCCGTGCTGAGCAGGTGGTAGAGCAGATCGTCAGGCCCACTGGACTTGTGGATCCGGAGATCGAGGTTCGCCCCACTGCCCACCAGGTGGACGATCTGCTGGGGGAGATCAGGTTGAGGACGGAGAAAGAACAGCGGGTGCTGGTGACCACCCTCACCAAGCGGATGGCGGAGGATCTGACAGATTATCTTAGGGAAATGGGAGTTCGAGTGAGGTACTTGCACTCGGAGGTGGACACTCTTGAGAGAATGGAGATCCTGCGCGATCTCAGGCTCGGCGTGTTCGACGTGCTGGTAGGTATCAACCTGCTCCGAGAAGGTCTCGACCTGCCAGAGGTAAGCCTTGTTGCTATCCTGGACGCTGATAAGGAAGGCTTCCTTAGGTCTGAAACATCACTGATTCAAACCATCGGTCGGGCCTCTCGAAACGTTGAAGGCAAAGTGATTATGTATGCCGACTGCATCACAGGATCCATGCAGAGGGCTATAGAGGAGACCAACCGCAGGCGCCGTATTCAGCAGGCATTCAATGAGAAACACGGGATCACGCCAGAGACTGTCAGGAAGGCGGTCAGGCAGGTCATTGAAGCCAGGAAGCCACTGGATCAGGCAACGATAGTAGATGATTTGCTGAGCATCGACGTATTGCCTGATCAGGCGGATGACCTCGTCAAGCGGCTGAGGGAAGAGATGCGGGCTGCTGCAGAGAGGCTTGAGTTTGAAAAGGCGGCACAGATCCGCGACCGGATACACAAACTGGAAGGCAGGAAAACACAAGCGAATGTCCGATGATAAGATAGTAATCAAAGGCGCAAGACAGCACAACTTAAAAAACATCGACCTTGAGATCCCCAGAGGGAAGTTCGTGGTCATTACTGGACTTTCTGGAAGCGGCAAGAGTTCACTTGCGTTCGACACCATTTATGCTGAAGGCCAACGGAGATACGTAGAATCCCTCTCCGCCTACGCCCGGCAGTTTTTGGGCCAGATGGACAAACCTGACGTAGACCACATAGAAGGGCTGTCTCCTGCCATATCGATTGACCAGAAGGCAGCCTCCAAGAATCCCCGCTCCACTGTGGGCACCGTCACCGAGATCCACGATTACCTGAGGCTCTTGTTTGCCCGAATCGGCGTACCGCACTGCCCCCAGTGCGGCAGGGAAATCAGCATGCAGTCGGTAGAGCAGATGGTGGATAAGGTGATGGAACTGCCCCTGGAAACCCGGATCATTTTGCTTTCCCCGGTGGTAAGGCAGAGAAAAGGAGAGCATGAAAAGGTCATTGAGGAGATCAAGCGCGCCGGGTATGTCCGTATAAGGGTCGACGGCGAGATCCGTGACATAGAGGAGGAGATCAACCTCGACAAAAAACGCAGGCACACCATCGAGGCGGTTGTGGACAGGCTCATCATCAGGGAAGGCATTCAGCGCAGGCTGGCCGATTCGCTAGAGGCCGCGCTGTCTCTGAGCCAGGGGCTGGCTCTCGTGCAAATCGTAGATGGTCCAGAGTATACGTTCAGCGAAAAACTGGCATGTCCTGATTGCGGTATCAGCGTGGGTGAACTGGAGCCCCGCATGTTTTCCTTCAACAGCCCGTTCGGAGCGTGTCCTGAGTGCACGGGCCTTGGTGTGAGGCTCGAGATCGATCCGGATCGTGTGATCCCCGACATGTCTCTGTCCATCGAAGAAGGAGGCATAGAGCCGTTCGGCCGGAGCAATGGGTATCATCTGCAGCTTCTAAAATCCGTAGCACGGCATTACGGGTTCAGCCTCCGAACCCCTCTATCGGAGCTTTCACCAGACCACCTGCGCATCATCCTTTACGGGGGCGACAGGGAAGTGTTCCCCTTCACGTATACAGATTCGCTGGGTAACACGCAAACATTTAACGCGCGCTACGAAGGCGTTATTCCCAACCTCGAAAGACGCTACAGGGAATCGACGAGCGATAGTGTCAGAAGCGAGATAGAGCAGTATATGGTCTCCATACCGTGCCAGGCGTGCGGAGGCAGGAGGCTCAGACCCGAAAGCCTGGCAGTGCGGGTGGGCGGCAAGTCCATCGCTGACCTCTCCGCGATGACTGTAGCCCAGCTGTATCAGTTCTTGGATGAACTCGTGTTGGGTGACAAGGAGAAGCTCATCGCCAGGCAGGTGTTGAAGGAGATCAAGGACCGGCTGTCTTTCCTTGTAAATGTGGGACTTGACTACCTCACCCTGGACCGCGCTTCAGCAACTCTGGCAGGGGGAGAGGCTCAGCGCATACGGCTTGCCACACAGATAGGTTCAGGCCTGGTCGGAGTGCTTTATATCCTTGACGAACCCAGCATCGGCCTTCACCAGCGCGACAACAAGCGGTTGCTTGACACTTTGGTACGGCTGAGAGACATGGGAAACACGCTAATTGTAGTGGAACACGACGAAGAAACCATGTTCGCTGCAGACCACATCATCGATATTGGTCCGGGCGCAGGGGAACAGGGCGGCCGTGTGGTCGCTCAGGGCACCATCCAGGACATTATGGCCTGCGAACAGTCAGTGACAGGACAATACCTGAGCGGTAAAAGGAGAATACCTGTACCGGAAGAGAGACGGCGCACCAACGGCAAGTGGCTTACGCTCAAGGGTTGCCGCCAGCACAATCTGAAGAACATCGACGTATCCATCCCGCTGGGAGTATTCACGTGCGTGACCGGGGTTTCGGGCTCCGGAAAGAGTACCCTGGTGAACGAGATCCTCTACAGGGCGCTCGCCTGCACGCTTCACGGCGCCAGGACAAGACCTGGCGAGCATGATTCCATCGAGGGCATACAGCACCTGGACAAGGTAATAGATATCGACCAGTCTCCCATCGGGAGGACGCCGAGGTCCAACCCGGCGACCTATACCGGGGTGTTTGATTTTATACGCGAAGTGTTCTCTCAGACTCCTGAAGCGAGGATGAGAGGTTACCGGCCTGGGCGGTTTAGTTTTAATGTAAAAGGGGGAAGGTGCGAGGCGTGCCGGGGCGACGGTATTATCAAGATAGAGATGCACTTTCTTCCCGATGTATATGTCCCGTGTGAGGTATGTAAAGGGAAGCGTTATGACAGGGAGACGCTGCAGGTCAGGTACAAGGGCAAGAACATCTCTGAGGTACTGGACATGACTGTACGGGAGGCGCTTGGGTTCTTTGAACACATACCGCGAATCAGGAGAAAACTGCAGACCATTGATGACGTAGGTCTCGGGTATATCAAAATGGGCCAGCCTGCTACTACCCTCTCAGGAGGCGAGGCACAGAGGGTGAAGCTCGCAGCAGAACTTTCGCGAAGGAGTAACGGCAGGACGCTGTACATCCTGGATGAACCCACTACCGGCTTGCATATGGCTGACATACATAAGTTGCTGGGAGTGCTCGGGCGGCTTGTGGACGCAGGGGACACCGTACTGGTCATCGAGCATAATCTGGACGTGATCAAGACCGCGGACTACGTGATTGACCTTGGGCCGGAAGGCGGGCACAACGGAGGACAGGTGATAGCGTGCGGCACACCTGAGGAGGTAGCCAGGGTACCCGGTTCATACACTGGCATGTTCCTGAGGCGGGTGCTGGACATATAAGGCTACAGGCGGAAAGTGGTGTGAAATGGGAGAAAACGCGCTTAAGACTCTGGCCGACAACCTTCCCGAGTCACCGGGAGTATATATGTTTGTTGACGAAAAAGGCGACGTGCTGTATGTCGGCAAGGCGGCTTCCCTGAGAGCCCGGGTCCGCTCATACTTTCAATCAGCCAGGCATCCAAAAACGGAAGCTCTTATGAACGCAGCAAAAGATATCAGGTTCATTGTCACGAGCACAGAGATGGAAGCCATCATGCTCGAGTGCAACCTGATCAAAAAACATAGGCCTAGATATAACATCATGCTGAGGGATGACAAGCACTACCCCTACCTCAGAGTGGGGACGGATCACAGGTGGCCGCGTGTGACCATCTCTCGCAGCGCGAGGAAAGACGGCGCCCGGTATTTCGGCCCATACTACCCTGCGGGCAGCGTCAACCAGACGCTCAAGCTTCTAAAGAGTTTGTTCCCGCTCAGAACCTGCTCTGACAGGACCCTCGCCAGCACGCAGCGCCCGTGCCTCAACTACCACATAAAAAGGTGCCCCGCACCGTGCATGGGGTTGGTGGATGACGCCACATACCAGGCATCCGTAAGAGA
>DYEP01000194.1 GCA_020725675.1 Symbiobacterium sp.
CCGCCTTTGCGACCGGCGCCGGGTTCCTGGCCTATAGCCTGTGGCGGGGGCTCGAGCTTCTAACAAGGAAAACCCGGACTGGTATTTCACCTGCGAGACGGTCAGTCCGTTCCGACACGGTTCTCAACGAGCTGCCGGCGGGACAAGGCGGCGGCAGCGCCATTTCGCGAGAGGATGAGGGTCATCGGGAAGTGGCTCGTCGATGAACAGCAGCTCCCAGAGTTTCCGCGTTGATTCGGGTAGGGTTTGTAGTCCATAGTAATCCTCTACGAAGACTTCGCGGACCTTCTCACGACCGTAATGCCGGAAAAGCCAAAGTATCTGTTCCCATGTGCCCTGCGCGAGAACGGTTTTGATCACAAGACTGCGGTGGCGCTCATCATCTATAATGTCAAAGTCATAGTTCTGAAAAAGGCTGGCAAAGCAATCGGGTAGCTTCATAGGTTGCTCCCTAGTCGAAAGGCTTCCGCTCAGGACCGGTGTTGTTGGCTATTATTCCTTATCGTTTTCAGTTGTGGTACTCTCAGCTACAAACTCTCGAACCCGCTGTCTGAGGAACGCTTCTACCTGCGATGCTGTGAGTTCGCCACCGACCACCATGCGGATTGAGGCATCCTTGTCCTCAACATCTTTGGTGTACGTTAGCTGTTCGAGGAACAACTTCGTCGAAAAGGCGGTTTCGCCTGCCACGACAAACTTCCTGGTCGCATCGCTAGTTATCTCTTCTAGCGTAACGCGCTTATGCACCAAGAGAAAGTAGAGGTCTATGTAGTCTCTGAAGGTTGAACGGCGTCCGAGCGCATATGCCTTCATGGATGCAATGTCTCGAGGGGCGGCAAGCAAGACTCTATCAAGTTCCGGGAAAAGTGAGGCTGCGGGCACGAGCGGTGAAAGAAGTCGAAAGGGATATGCCAGAAAGGTAATCTTGGTGCCGCTGATATCCCAGCTTACCTGGTCGATCTGTTTCAAGATGAGCCTTACGCGCCTGCCGCCAAATACGTCGTCTATCTGGGCGAGAAGTCTCGTCAGTGGCAGCTTTTCTGCCATACTGTTTTGAAAGAAATCCAGGTCGAGAGATCTGCGATGCCCCAACTGCAAAGCAAGACCTGTACCTCCGGCAAGATAGAACCCGGCCAGACATCTGCTGTTGTTCAGGGCTTTCAACACACCTTGAGCCTTATCATCAAGGACGGTGCTCAGATCCATTTCCTGCCGCCTCCGTTACCATTATAGCCGTGTGCACGCGGGCTCACAAGCTGATCCCTTTAGAACAGAACGAAGAATAATTTCGACGCCGGTGCGAATCATAAGAACATGGCAGGAGTTCCCAAGGCGAGGCCATGCCGGACCCCTATCTCCTGAGTAAATCCGCAAGACACTTGTTACTTGAGGGGAACGCTCAATGAACTCCTGCAACGCGGCAAAAACCCGTGTGCCGAAAGGCACCGCCAGCTTGCATAGACCAACCTGGTCAGGAGAGAGAACAGAATGCGTGTTCTTATGCTTTCGTGGGAGTATCCCCCGAGGATCGTCGGGGGGATAGCCAGGCATGTGGAAGATCTGTCCAAGGGGCTGGTGAGGCAGGGAATAAGTGTAGATGTGGTGACCTGCGCCCATGACGGGGCCAGCGAGGTTCAAGATGATGCTGGAGTGATGGTCTACAGAGTGTCTTTCGGCAATCCGTCCCCGCCTGATTTTCTCACGTGGGTCATGCAAATGAACTTGAACTTCTTGGAGCGCGCGATCGTGCAGGCGGCCCAGGGGGCAGACCTGGTGCACGCGCACGATTGGGTCGTGGCCTACGCTGCAAAGACGTTGAAACACGCCTTCAATATCCCGCTTATAGCTACAATCCACGCAACGGAATACGGCCGCAATTGGGGCCTGCACAACGACCTTCAGCGATACATAAGCAGCGTCGAATGGTGGCTCGGGTTTGAGGCGTGGCGCGTGATCTGTTGCAGCGAGTACATGCGCGGGGAAGTGTCATGGGTCTTCCAGTTCCCCGCGGACAAGACCCACGTTATCCCGAACGGCGTGGATCCCGCAAGGTTTGCGGTCCCCCCGGAGGAGGAACTAACGGCGATCCGGTCGAACTGGGCTGCTCCCGACGAGAAGATCATCTTCTTTATCGGCAGGCTCGTTCACGAAAAGGGAGTCCACATTCTAATCGACGCCTTCGCTAAGGTGCTGGCGTACTATGATAAAGCCAAGCTGGTCATAGCCGGAAAAGGTCCCGCCGACTCGTATCTCAGGGACCGAGCCCGGACCCTCGGGATCTATCATCGCATCTACTTTGCGGGTTTCATTGACGACCCTACGCGTAACAAGCTTTACAAGTGTGCCGATGTGGCCGTGGTGCCCAGCCTCTATGAGCCGTTCGGGATCACGGCGCTTGAGGCCATGGCCTGCGGGGTACCGGTGGTTGTCTCGGATACCGGGGGCTTGAGCGAGGTCGTGCGACACGGCATCACTGGCATGAAGAGTTATGTTGCCAATCCGAACTCGCTTGCCGATAGCATCCTCGCGCTCCTCGGCGACGAGCGGCTGTGCGAGCGGATCCGTGCCAACGCCTACCGCGAAGTACAAGAGCGGTTCAACTGGGACACAATAGCTGAAGAGACAATCGGGGTATACGAGAAGGTGCTCGAGGCATACAGGACAAGCCCATGGGCTCTCGTGGGCCCGCGCTGGTTTGCCCATGCCGCCCAGGTGCCGCCGGGTTACTCGCGTTACCTTGTGCCTGAGAGCGTACATTAGAAAGTCCGCGAAAAGGCCAGTGCGAAGGCAATCGCAGGTCTTGCATCGCAGACGTTTGGTGCGGCATCCTCATGGATTGCTGGTAACCAAGTACCGTCAACTTGTGGAGATAGGGCCGTTGGTTCTGGCCCCCGAGTGCAGACGCGAGTAAGCTGGTGCAATCTTAGGCAACCGAGTATAGACTTGGATAAGCTGGGACACAACACGGAGGGCCTGAGATGAAAGCTGTGGTAATGGCAGGCGGGAAAGGCACGCGGCTACGCCCGCTTACATGCGACAAGCCGAAGCCGATGGTTCCGATGGTAAACCGACCTATACTGGAGCACATCGTTCGACTGCTCCGCAAGCACGGGTTTGCTGACATCTATGCGACGCTCCACTA
>DYEP01000195.1 GCA_020725675.1 Symbiobacterium sp.
CCGCACCACGGGAGGCAATCCCGCAGTCAGGTGGAGATCCGAACCACCCATCTTGACGGTTCGCGTCAAGATTTCGTTAAGACCAGGTAACTTTTCAGCCATTATACAATCACCCTCATCACTTCCTCAAGCGAAGTCAACCCCCGCCTGACTTTATACATCCCATCTTGACGCAGTGTGACCATGCCCTCAGAGACAGCCGCTTCTTTGATTTCCCTTGCGGATTTCCTCTCGAGGGTCAGCTTCTGGATCGTTTCAGTCACCAACAACAACTCATATATCCCAACGCGTCCCCGAAACCCGGTGTTGCTGCAGCGAATGCAGCCCCTTGGGTTGGCGCGGAATAACGTGATAGCTTCTTCCTTTTCCTCAAGAGGCAGGTCAGGAATGCGTTCTGCTTCCTCCCGGGTAATGGTATACGGCTCGCGGCAGTGCGGGCAGAGCACCCGTGCGAGCCGTTGAGCAAGCACACACGCCAGAGACGAAGCTGTAAGGTATGGCTCGATCTCCATCTCCGCCAGACGGCTGATAGCCCCGGCCGCATCGTTGGTATGCATAGAAGAGAAGACCAGGTGGCCCGTTAGCGCTGATTCAATGGCGATGGCAGCCGTCTCCCTGTCCCTGATCTCGCCTACCATGATGATGTCGGGGTCGCTCCTTAGAATCGAACGAAGACCGGACGCGAAAGTGAGGCCCGCTTTCGGGTTGATCTGGACCTGATTCACCCTGTCGATCCGGTATTCTACAGGATCCTCAATAGTGATAACGTTCTTGCTGGCCCTATCCACCGCCGCCAGACTCGCGTAGAGCGTTGTGCTCTTGCCGCTGCCCGTGGGGCCCGTAACAAGTATGAAACCATAAGGCAGCTGAATCGTCTTTTTGTATTTCTCCAGCGTCTCCGAAGCCACACCCAGTTCCTCCAGCGTTATCATCCGGCTTGAGCGGTCAAGCAGGCGCAGCGTGAGGCGCTCGCCGTAGCTGGCAGGGAGCGACGCCACCCGGATATCGATATTCCGCCCCTCTACTTTAAGAGTCATCCGTCCGTCCTGAGGTATCCTTTTTTCGGCAATATCCATGTTGGCCATGACCTTGATTCTGGAAACTAGTGATGCATGCATCTTCCTCGGAGGTTGCATCATATCGTGCAGAACGCCATCAAGCCTGAACCTTACCCGGAGTGCCTTCTCATACAGCTCAATATGTACGTCGCTTGCCCCTGCATTCACCGCATGCGTGATGATCAGGTTGGCTAGGTGTACCGCAGGTTTGTCCCCTGGTTCCTCCGCTGGAGGTACACCGGTGTCCGGGTGCTGCAGTTCCTCTTCCACGCTCTGCTCCACCCCGACGCTCGCCTGGCTGTAGCGTTTGATCGCTTCCTCGAGTTCGCTATCAGGGACTACGACCGGACGCACATCAAAACCAGTTAACATGCGGAGGTCATCCAGGGCCAGGATGTCTGTGGGGCGCTCCATGGCAACTACCAGCTTGTCATCGGAGAACGCAAGCGGTAAGGCCCTGTAGCGCTTGGCCGCGTCTGCCGATATGGTAGCCATCGCCGCGGGGTCGATGGGATAGCCCTCGAGCGAGACGAAAGGCACGCCCGCGCGTTCTGCGATAACCCTCGCGATGTCCTCCTCCGTGCAGAAGCCCATCTTCACGAGCGTCTGCCCGAGAAGCCCTTTGTTCCCCTTCTTCATGTTGTGGATCCGCAGCGCTTCCTCGAGCTGGGCTTCCGTGATGATACCTGCATTAACCAGCCTCTTCCCAATGTAGTCCCGGGACTGATCCTGTTTCATTCCTCTTTGGTCCCACCCCTTGCTTTGCAAGACCGGAGCTCCTGTCAGAGCCATCCG
>DYEP01000196.1 GCA_020725675.1 Symbiobacterium sp.
CAATGAATTGGGAAAAATGCGGCGCGGCGTATCTTCAACATACTTCTTGCGATCTTGATGGCTTCTTCCTCTTCCATTTCCACAAAATTCCTGAACAGGTCGTCGCACATACCTCAATCACCTCCAGGGTTTTGTCATTAGCCTGTCATCAAACTGCTTTGATTATTAATGAACATCTTATTGTATAGTAGTATATATTACCTGTACTGTAACATCAATATCGAATTTCCAGAACCTTTTTGCATCGGGCCCCCACCAGCAGCCACTGGCCACACGAACAGATTGTGAAGAATGGCTTGTAGTGGTATAATTCTCTGAAACGCACCTTCGGAGGGAATGCTTATGACCACCATCAATCTGGGGCTCCTTGGGCTCGGCACTGTAGGTTCAGCTTTGGTGGACCTGATAGAGAAGAACGCCGGTTCAATTGAGTCCAAGATCGGAAAGCAGATCTGCGTAAAGAAGGCACTGATTCGGAGTGCAGGCAAACCGCGAAATCTACCCGCGGACAGGCTCACGATGAGTTTTGATGAGATTCTCGAGGACCCTTCTATATCTGTCATTGTGGAGTTGATGGGGGGAATCCAACCAGCGAGGGCTTACATCTCTGCCGCGCTCCGTGCCGGAAAGCACGTAGTCACCGCAAACAAAGACCTCATTTCTGAGTACGGCCAGGAGCTGTTCCAACTAGCTGCCGAACACGGATCCGTGATGCTGTTTGAAGGTAGCGTGGGAGGAGGCATTCCCATCATCAGGCCTTTGAAGCAGTGCCTTGCAGGGGATCACGTAACCAGTATCGTCGGTATATTAAATGGTACCACTAATTACATTCTCACCAAAATGACGCAGGACGGCGCAGATTACAGCGAAGCGCTCTCTCAGGCACAGGCACTGGGATACGCAGAGGCGGACCCGGCATCAGACGTAAGAGGTCTTGATGCGGCAAGAAAACTGGCCATCCTGTCATCCATCGCGTTCAACGTCAGGGTGAAACCTGGAAACGTCTACACGGAGGGTATAGAGCACATATCCGCCAGGGATATCCTCTACGCAAAAGAACTGGGCTGTATCATCAAACTAACCGGTATCGCTCGGGAAACTGCGGATGGCGTAGACGTCAGGGTGCACCCGAGCCTCATTCCGGCAGACCACCCTCTCGCAACAGTGCACAACGCCATGAACGCGCTGTTTATCAAAGGGGTGGCCGTTGGGGAGCTCATGTTTTACGGTCCGGGTGCGGGAGGCGCTGCCACTGCCACAGCTGTACTTGGTGATATCCTGGAGATCGCCGACGGCACTACTTCTTCAATGAGGCTTTCAAGCTGTACCTGCTTCAGGCAAATGAATGTAAGACCTGCGGGTCTGAACGTATCTCGCTACTACATACGAGTCCTCGCAAAGGACAAGCCCGGAACCCTGGCCAAAATCGCAGGAATCCTCGGAAAGTACGGGATAAGCCTGAGAGCGGTAATACAAAAGGCAACTATAAACGATATGGCAGAGGTAGTCTTTGTGACTCACCCTGCTACTGAGCAAGACCTCAACCAGGCGATGGAGGAAGTGGCCTCCCACCCCAGGCTATTCTCTTCTGCGACGGTCATCCGGTTCCTTGACTGCAGATAATCCGGGACTTGCCTGTTGGAACACAGCCTGTGCTGAAAGCCGGAACGGCGCCTCATCCGGCTTTCAGCCTACAAGCACCATGCCATACCATCTAACCCCATCCCTCACGGGGAACTTTACGTCATAGCCGACTTTCGCCACCGTTGTGGTTACGTCCACGCCCATTGCCTCCATAGACGGCCTGGCCGAAAAAGGATGACGGCAATGCCCGCCTGGTCCGACGCATTCATCACATAGTCGGCATGCCCCACCGATGAAGCCCGCAGAGAGATGATAACCCATTTCCATGGCCTGCTTTTCCACTCGCCCGACCACCTCGTGCAGGCGCAGTGCCAGTTCAACATACCGGGCGCTGGGACCACTCACCTGGATAATCAGCGCAAAATCGTATCTTTCCAGGCATTCGGCGAACTCGTCCACATCCGGCAGGTGAGGCGGACACATGAGGTTGCGGCCGTAGCTGTCACACCTTGGCACAAGACACTTGAGTCGTACGCGAGCATCCACTACCACCTGGCTTGCCGGCATGACACGTGCCACAGCGCCATGTTGTGTTGCGATGTTACAAAGTGCCTCCAGATCCTTTTCCATCCGTTCACCCTCCGGCTTTGGCTCATTGCCTAAGTGTTCTTCGCAATCGCCACGTGTTCCTGCCTAGGTTTCACGTACCCGGGCCATCTAGCGATGGAGGGATCAGCAGTGGCGTTGTCGAAGAGCAGGTAGAACTAATCGCCGGTCGAAGGGAGAATATTCGTTTGCATTCGTTTACTCTTACAAAGACCTCTTTCGTATTTGTGCTGATAAATCTCATTGTTATCGAGCTGGTTCTCGGTGCAGTAGTACCGGGTATGGTTGAAAGTACATCCATCCGAAGCCTGAAAAGAGATCCTGCCGGGCTTTTGGCTATCGTAACAACGATCCGCGCTGTGCCAGGTCCTAGCGTAGCATTTGTCGGCGATTCTCAGATCTATGGGTCGGCAGTAAAGGATGAGACGCTCACCATCCCTGGTTACTTTTCAGCGCTTGTGGGAAAGGACATATCTGTGTATAACTTGGGAATGAAGGGGTACGGTCCCGGTGAATGCGCGTACGTGGCGGATCTGCTGGCCGGGTCTGGTGTGGACCTGGTCGTATACAACTTCAGTCTGGGATGGCTCACGCGAGAGGAACCCGTGGTAGTTCCGGATGTCGACCACCTGCTGCAAAGAGATACAGTTTCCTGGCAGGCACAGCGTATGTCGCCCTTGTCGAGGGCCAAACTCTTCGTCAGGCAACGGTGGAAACTGCTCGCTCACAGGAACATGATACGCGAACAACTCTTCAGCATGGTAGGACTTGGGGACCCATTCGCAGGACCAGAAGATCCTGAACTGTACCTGCCATGGTATGACAGTCATTTTGATCCTGGCATGATCCCGGTGTTCGGCCGTTTCGAAGTAGTGACTTCAAACCTTGAAATGCTCGAGGCAGCCGTGCGCCGGATGACGGATTCAGGGATCACTGTATTCGTGTTTGCATCTCCGCAAAACCGGGCGCTGTACGAGCAATTCGCAGGCTGGGACGAAGAGGGCACAAATGCAATTTTAAGCATGGTTTCTTCTCGGGTCATTGCGGCGGGAGGGCTGTTTGCAGACTACACGGCGCTTGTCAGCCCAGATCTGTTTTCTGACTCCATCCACCTGCTTTCAGAAGGCCACCGCCGGGTGGCAGAAGCTCTTGTGCACGATATCGGACACCTCATCAAGAGAGGGTACTAGCGAATGGACTTTCTGAGCTTTGGTTTTGCAGCGGCGGTCGTCTTCGCGCTGGTAGTTCACGATACGCTTCCTCCACGATGCAGGCCGGTGTTCCTTGCCGTCCTGAACGTTGCCCTCATGCTGGTGGCCGCACCCGTACCTGCACTGATAGTGGTGGGACTTGCGTTGACAGTGTTCCTCATTTCGGTGAAACGGCCCGGACCTGCCTCTGTGGTCTTGCCCCTTGTCGCACTCGGGTATTTCAAATACAGTCACTTCATCGTGAACAACTTAAACAGACTGGGAGTTTCTATTGCCCTTCCCCCCGTGATGCAGGTGCTCGGCCTCTCATATTTCACATTCCGGCTGATCAGCTTCTCGCTGGACGTGATGCGAAAGAAGATCACTTCGCCCTCGTTTGTTGTGTTCATAAACTATGTGTTCTTTTTTTCCACTGTAATGGCCGGACCCGTAGACAGGTACGAAGCCTTCGCAGAGGCTTCAGGCACACGGCAACAAGACGTGCTTTACGGTATTTCCCGGATCATCTCAGGGCTTTTCAAAAAAATCGTATTGGCGGGCGCGCTGGCGGCACCGGCTTCCTGGCTGACACTTCGCGGTCTTCCCGTTTCCCGTTACGTGATGTCCATGTACGCGTACACCTTTTACATCTACTTCGACTTCTCAGGTTACACAGACATCGCAGTGGGAACCGCCCGTCTGTTCGGTTACCGGGTAATGGAGAACTTCGCCTCCCCGTACACAAAGACAAACATCTCCGCGTTCTGGAAAAGCTGGCACATGTCACTCACACGATGGTTTCGCGACTACCTGTTCATCCCGCTGGGTGGCAGCAGGGGTACGCTCGCAAGGACCGTACTGAACACAGTCATCGTCATGCTAGTAACTGGCTTCTGGCACGGCGCGTCGTGGAATTTTATATTCTGGGGGCTATACCACGCTGCAGGTCTTTCCGCATACCGGCTCTACAGCGTGTGCATACGGCCACGCTTGCCCCGCGCGCTATTGTCAATACGAGGTATGTCGGTACTCTCGTGGGCACTGACGTTTCACTTTGTTGCCTTCGGATGGATCCTATTTCACACCAGTACACGCCAATTCATCTATATTACCACAAGACTCTTAATGGGGGTGATACAGTGAAGCGCCTGTTGCTGGAGTTGCTAAAAGGGCTGCTCTTTACAGCCCTCATCGCACTCTGCGTGCTCTTTTATCGGTCAGGCAACGAATTTGTCTACCGGCAGTTTTAGTCAGCAGCTGATGGACACCAGGCCCTTGATATTACTGAGCTCCGCCACCAATTGTTCTGGCTTTAGTTCTCCCGGCAGCTCAAGGTCAAGTCTTAGGATCACAAACCTGAGATCGCCATCTATGTCTGGATCCTCTTTGAGATCAATCCTCTGAATGTTCACTCCGAGGGCGCCTGTAATGGAGCCAACCTCGCCGATAAGACCTGGTCTATCTTCCGCTCTTACCGTCAATTTCTTTCTGTTCTTTGCAGCACCCCTGTGGGATTCAATGCGGATGAGCACGCTCAACGTCATCCACATCACAGCAGTAGTTGATAGCGCACCGAAGTAAAAGCCTGCACCCGCGGCGAGCCCAATGCCCGCGACTACCCACAGGCTCGCAGCGGTAGTAAGGCCGCGTATTGTGTTGCCTTGCCTCATGATGGTGCCGGCTCCTAGAAAACCGATCCCGGATACGACCTGCGCAGCGATTCGACCCGGATCGCCCACAGGAGATCCGCCGGGTCCGCGAAGCGCCATGGAGGAGACGAGCATGATCAGCGCCGAACCCAGGGATACCAGCATGTGAGTTCGAAGCCCTGCGGGATGGCTCTGACGTTCCCTTTCCATGCCGATGATCCCCCCAAGAAACCCCGCAAGACATAACCTGAATAAGATCTCCACATAGCCGATCTCCGCCATGCTCTCTCCTCCGTTCTGCGCTCAGTCCCTGGATGTCCGTGGATCGATGACGTCTCTGATCCCGTCGCCAAGCAGGTTAAAGCCGAGTACCGCAAGCGCTATGAAGACACCAGGGAACACTGCTGTCCATGGAGCCGTACCAAGGAAGTTTTGCGCCTCTTTCAACATCCTGCCCCAGCTCGGGTCTGGAGGCTGCGTCCCCAGACCAAGGTAGCTCAGGCTGGCCTCGGAAATAATGGCAGTAGCGAACGCAACTGTCGCCTGTACTGTTAGTGGAGCAGAAATATTGGGCAGTATGTGCTTTTGGATAATGCGCCACGGCGTAGAGCCCACGGCGCGGGCCGCTTCTACAAACTCCTTTTCCTTTACAGCGAGAAATCCCGCTCGGGTAATTCGCGCAAAGATCGGGATACTGACCACGCCAATTGCGATAGTTGTGTTGAACATGCCGGTACCCAATACTGCCACGATCATTAGCGCAAAGAGCACAGCCGGAAATGCATAGATCCCGTCCATGACCCTCATTAGCACCTCGTCTGCCCAGCTTCCTTGAAAACCCGCGACTGCGCCCACAAGCACGCCAAAAATCATACCGATGCTCACTGAAATCAACCCTACGATAATCGCTGTCTGCGCGCCGCTCATCACTCTGGACAGCACATCACGGCCATATTCATCGGTCCCCATCCAGTGCGCGGCTGAAGGCGGCTGCAGCCGGTTCGCTATTCGCATTGCATTGGGATCATAAGGCGTGTAGAACATGCTGACAATAGCCATCGCTAGCACAGCACCGACAAGAACAAGCCCTATGCAAAAGTTGGTGTTCTTAAAATAAAGTCGCATGTAATCGAGGCTGCCTTTCATCACGAATATCTGATCCTCGGGTCAAGCAGCGTGTATGCCATATCAACCACAAAATTCATAATGACTACCACCGCCGCTACAAACAGCACAAGCCCCTGGACCAGTGGAAAGTCCCTGTAACTTATTGCCATGAGCATCAGCCTGCCCATCCCGGGAAGAGAAAAGACCTGCTCAATTATGATGCTGCCAGCGATAAGACCCGCCACATTCAGCCCAAGCACCGTGATCACCGGTATCATCGCGTTTTTCAGAGCGTGCTTATATATGACGGTCCTCTCCGACAGCCCCTTGGCCCTCGCGGTTCTCACATAGTCCATGGACAGCGTCTCAAGCATAGCAGACCTGACCATCCTGGTAAGTATGGCAGCGCGTTGAAGCCCGAGCGATACCGAAGGTAGCACCAGCGATTTGAAGGCCAGGTACGCGTTTTCATTCCATGGCACAAAGCCGCCTGCAGAGAACATCCTCAGTTTCACAGCAAACAAGAGGATCAAGAGAATGCCTGCCCAAAAACTTGGAATCGCGATACCCATCTGGGCGAATAGCATTGTGCCGTAATCCTTTAACGTCCGCCTGTTCACCGCGGCCATCACGCCGAGGGGAATCGAAACCAGCACTGTAAATAATATGGAAAACGCTGTAAGGCTGACAGTGACCGGAAGCCGCTGCACGATGAGCTCGGTCACCGGTTTGCCCAGCCTGATGGATCTTCCGAGATCTCCTGTGACGGCGGCGCTTATCCAGTTCACATAGCGTGTATG
>DYEP01000029.1 GCA_020725675.1 Symbiobacterium sp.
AATACAGAAGGCCCATTGATCGTATGCTTACCCAATAGGGTCGTTTTGCGTATAGTTGGTGGCGAACAGTAGCATCTGGTAAGACACCCTCCAGTGATTTCACCGAGAGGGATTAAAGATGACCCACAGCAAGTTATATGACAGCGTTTTGCCGCTTGGCACTACCTCCAGTAGCCTTTCCCTATCCCTTCGCCGCTCTTCCGTTAGGAAAGAACTATCTTAACCAGAGGATCAACCCGTCCGCGAGCCTAACCCAATAACCGGTCTGGACGGCCTAGTGCACCGTTCGGCAGGGCAAGATGCACGCGTGGGCGGGTTCCGGTCAGCCAACCCGAAGCGTCATTGAATACAATGGAAACGGTCCCGTAGTCGTCTGCTGCCCCATGCGACAGTCAAACAAAGCCATATGTAATTCAGAGTGGTGACATTTTCAGAAGACTTTATTCAAGGTGACAATATCAGTTGTGTATTCCCCTCTCCTTACCCTTATGCTATACTGGTTACAACTGAATAAACTGGGCTGACAGGTGCCCGTCAGGGCTCAATAGGGAATCAGGTGCAAATCCTGAACGGTCCCGCCACTGTAACCGGGAAACCAGAGCAAAAGCCACTGTTCTCCGTGCTGTTTAAACCTGAAAGGGGAACGGGAAGGCGCTCCATGGTGATGATCTGGGAGTCAGGAGACCTGCCTGTCTGCGATGCGGAGTTGACCTTCGAGGGAAAGGGGGACACGCTATGGCCACAGAGCTTTTCTCGGGTCTGAGTCCATAAAACCAAGGTCCAGATACCCCGGTCCGTCGACACCGGGGTTTTCCATTTTCCTGCCCAATCTCTACTCTTAAGGAGGAGAAGACACATGCTTCCGTACTCATTGAACCGGCTTTTTCGGTTAGTCGCCGTACTGCTCACAACTGTATTGATCGTATTTGCATCGAATGGCTGTATCCGAAATCAGATACAGCCGTCCGTCGATTCTGCGGTCAACAATGGAAATGACCCGGTAACCATTACTGACGATATGGGCCGCCAGATCACCCTTTCCTCCGCGCCCCAAAGACTGGTTTCGCTTGCCCCAAGCAACACCGAGATACTCTTCGCCTTGGGCCTGGGCGACAAGGTGGTCGGGGTAGATGACTACAGCGACTATCCGCCAGAGGCTGTCGAACTGCCGAAGGTCGGCGGCTTCTCCAAGCCCAACATAGAGAAAATCGTTTCACTTCAGCCGGATTTAGTGTTTGCCACAAGCATGCACGAACAAGCTGTGAAGCGGCTTGAAGAACTGGGGATTCCTGCTGTTGTCGTATTTCCCAAAAGCCTTGATGAACTTCTTGAAAGTATGAAATGGATAGGGTCGGCCACTTCCGTTCAGGACCGCGCGGATGAAGTAACAAGACAGATGCAAAGCAGGATAGAGAAAGTCCAGTCCATGGTATCCGCCATTCCTGTGGACGAAAGACCCTGGGTATACTACGAGGTCTATTCAGACCCCATTATGACCGTGGGTCCGAAGACGCTGATCAGCCAGCTGATTGAGATGGCAGGCGGAAGAAATATCGCCTATGATGCGGATACCGACTACCCCAAGTTCAGCTCCGAAGCGATCGTCGAGAGGAACCCTGAGGTGATCATCTTCCCGGAGTTCCACGGTAGCACTGCACTCACGGTTGAACAGGTCAGGTTGAGGGAGGGGTGGTCGGAAATTACCGCCGTCAAGGACGGAAGGATCTTCGGGATTGATGCCAACATCATTTCCCGGCCAGGTCCACGGGCAGTGGACGCGCTGGAACAGCTGGTAAGGCTCATTCATCCCTGGCTTGTCAACCAATAAGAGAGAAGCCTGGGGAGGGGCTGGCCAGATGGAGACTGCTGAATGTGGAAGGCCGACAGTTCCTGGTGGGGAGACTACCTGGGTTTCCCCACCAGGTTCACAGAGTCTGGTTGCTTCACAGAAGCGCAGGAACCGGAAAAAGAAAGCAACGATAGTGGCACTGTTTGCGCTGTTGTTATTCACCATAGTGCTTGCAGTTCGGATAGGAGCCGTATATGTCTCATTGGAAGAACTGGTAAACGCCCTGAGCGAGCCTGCGACCGCCGCGAGTACGGCCCGGACGATCATACTTGATATCAGACTGCCGCGCGTGCTACTATCGGCCCTCGTCGGAAGTGCGCTTGCCGTTGCCGGCGCTACTTTCCAGGCGCTGTTTCAAAACCCGATGGCAGATCCTTATGTGATTGGCGCGTCTTCCGGCGCGGCCCTTGGGGCCACGGTCGCAATCCTGCTCAACCTGAAGTTCCGTATCCTGGGATTAGGGGCTGTGCCTTCGCTGGCCTTCGTTGGTGCCCTGGCCACGGTGATTGTTGTTTATCGCCTGGCCAGGGTGGGACATGCCGTGTCCGTTGTGGCTCTGCTGCTTTCAGGGATTGCGGTGGGTTCGTTTCTCTCAGCCATCGTATCACTGCTCATGTATTTTTCAGGAGAACGGCTTCACCAGGTGGTGTTTTGGCTCATGGGAGGATTTGAGGGTGCCAGGTGGTCATACATCAGAATCGCTCTGCCGCACTTTGCTCTTGGCGTGGCCGCGGTCATTTTCCATACCAGGGAGCTTAACTGTATACTCATGGGCGACGAGACCGCCATGCACCTTGGGGTAAACGTTGAGCGGGCAAGGAAGGTACTTCTGGCCGGTGCCACACTGCTTACAGCTACTGCGGTATCACAAAGCGGCCTGATCGGGTTTGTCGGACTGATTGTGCCCCACGTTACGCGCATGATCACCGGTCCTGATCATTCTTTGCTGATTCCGGCTTCCGCTCTTGGAGGCGCGGCTTTCATGGTTGCTGCCGATATCCTGGCCAGGACGGTCATCGCCCCGACTGAACTCCCGGTGGGACTGGTAACTGCGCTGGGAGGTGGACCATTCTTCATTTACATTGTGCGCACACGGACAAGAACGCGGGCGCCCCGTTAAGTGATGCAAGTAACATCGGCTCAAAAGGAGGTAACGCTATGGCACCAGCGGGAAGGTCGGTTTTCATTACCGGGGGAGCAAGGAGCGGAAAAAGCAGATTCGCTGAACAGCACGCCAAAGGCAGTGGAAAACCAGTGGTGTACGTTGCTACTTCGCCTTTGGTGGATGAAGAGACCCGGGAGCGCATCCGGGTACACCGCTTACGAAGGCCGAAAGAATGGGTCACAGTGGAGGAGCCGCTTCGCCTGGAGAAGGTGCTGCATGAGTACGGGAGTCCAGGACGGCTCCTTTTGGTGGATTGCTTGAGCCTGTGGGTTACAAACCACCTGTTGAACAGAGCAGGGATTGACGGAGAGCGTCTGTGTTCTGCGCATGATGCGCTTAAGATCTCAGAACAGCTGCTCGGTTACTTCGAATCAGTCTCCGCCCTTGTACGAAATACCGAAGCAGATGTGATCCTCGTGTCCAACGAGGTGGGGATGGGACTTGTACCTGACAACCGGCTGAGCCGGGTATACAGGGATCTGGCTGGCAAAGCAAATCAAATGTTCGCCAGGGCAGCCGATGAGGTCTACATACTGGTTGCGGGCGTACCGTTGCGCCTGAAATGAGGGATGACGATGCTTGACTACATCTGCGTTCAGATGGTCGTCGCCTTCCTTTTGGATCTTGTCCTTGGGGACCCAAGGTGGCTACCTCATCCGGTAGTGGGGATGGGTAACGTCATCACGTTTTTGGAGAAGCGCTTGAGGAAAGAACATAGCTCGCCAGGAATCCAGAGGGCTGCGGGATTGTTTTCTGCCCTGGTGCTAGTAGTTGGGACATATCTTCTTGTGCTGACCTTCATTCGGCGGGCGGCGCAGACTTGGAAACCGGCGGGTGTTGCGCTCAGCATTATACTCCTTTACACGGCCATTGCGGTGCGCAGCCTGAAAGAACACATACTGGCGGTGAAGGCAGGTCTTAAGACCAATTTGACCGCGGCTCGCAAGGCGCTCTCTCAGGTAGTAGGTCGGGATACTGCACACCTTGAGGAAAGCGAAGTGGTACGGGCCGCCATTGAGACCGCTGCAGAGAATACGTGTGACGGCATTATTGCGCCCATGTTCTATGCGTTCATCGGCGGCGCTCCCCTGGCTATGGCATACAAAGCCATTAACACGCTGGATTCCATGATTGGCTACCGGGATGAGCGTTACTTGCACTTCGGTTTCGCAGCAGCAAAACTCGACGATCTGGCCAATTACTTGCCTGCAAGGCTTACGGCTTTGTTGATGATCGCAGGCAGTTGGGTTCTCGGTTACGGATACCTACGGGGGTGGAAGACCATGCGGCGCGACGCGCGTAAACATGAAAGCCCAAACAGTGGCTACCCTGAAGCAGCCATGGCCGGCATCCTTGGGGTCCAGCTTGGCGGCGAGAGCCGCTATCGCGGACGCGCTCGCATACGACCGGTTCTCGGAGAAGAAGGAACGGTACCGACAGAAGCCCATATTGACCGTGCGCTTAAGCTCGTCAAGACAACTGCGTGGATTGGACTTGGGCTTGGCGTCGTTACTCGGGCATTCATCTAGGAGGAGATGCCGTGTGCTAGCTCACCTGCAACATCTTTTCGGCGCCATATCACTTCTGACCATTCTGCCAGTGCCCTTATCAGGTAGACTGCAGGCGGGAGACGGGGCACGTCGACTGGTGCTGTTTCCGCTCGCAGGCGGGATTATCGGCAGTATCCTTCTGGGCATTGACGTCGCAGCCGGGTACGTGTTTTCCCTCCCTGTCCGCTCTGCGGCAGTGGTCGCAGCTTTGGCGTGCGTCACCGGAGGACTTCATCTCGACGGGCTCGCAGATACGTTCGACGGTATCTGCAGCAGAAAGGATCGCGAGACTGTCCTTTTGATTATGCGTGACAGTCGCATCGGAGCGATGGGCGCTACGGCTTTAGTGTTGGTGCTCCTTCTCAAATTCGTGTTGCTGCAAGAGCTCGGGGATCACGTCCGCGCCGAGGCCATCCTTTTCATGGCCGTGGCAGGGCGTCAGGCGATGGTCGCCGCCATCGCGCTGTATGGTTATGCCAGGAAGGGAGAAGGTCTGGGGCGGATGTACGCAGAGGAGGGCGGTGTGAGTCAGTTCGGTGGTTCGTTGCTGCTGACTGCATGCCTGTTGGTGATCTGGACCCTCATGCGGCCAGGCGGCACCATAATGGGTGTTGCCGCTGTCTTTGCCTCCATCCTGGGCGCGTTGTTCGCCGGTTGCAGCCTTTCCCGCGCTGTCGCAGTTCGGATAGGTGGCATGACAGGCGACGTGTATGGAGCGGTCAATGAGGTCGCTGAAGTAGCTTTTCTATTGTTTTTTGCAGCCATTACCTGACGGATAAGGGGGAAACGCAGAGCATGCAGGGACTTGAACATGGAGGAAACGTGTGGGAGGCTGCTTTGGAGTTTAGAAAGCGCGCGGAAGAGATCCTTGACTTCAGCGCAAGCTTAAACCCGCTCGGACCGCCTGAGTCTGTGCTTGCGTTACTCCGGCAACAGGCAGAGCTTGTGCGCTTTTATCCCCCGCCCTACGGCGGAGCTCTCAAGGGCGTGTTCGCGCTGGAGCATGGTGTGGCCAAAGAGCAGATCGTAGTGGGAAACGGGGCAGCCGAACTGATCTACCTCCTTTGTCGGGTGATAAGACCAAAGAGAGTGTTGCTGCCGGCTCCGACCTTCTCGGAGTACGAACAGGCGGTAAACGCGGTAGCCGGGGAAGTCGATCTCATACTGATGCATCCCGAAGACGACTTCGCTCTCCCCGTGCCGGATCTTATCAGGCAGATCAGGCGCGGCGGATACGATCTCCTGGTGCTCTGTAACCCGAATAACCCAACGGGAATGACAATAACTCCTGACGTGCTCAGCGACCTAATTGAAACAGCGCGGAGGGCCGGTACCTTCGTGCTGTTGGACGAATGCTTCGCGAGCTTTTTGCCTGAGGAAAGCGCAGGCTCGGGGAGCAATGCAATAAAGGGTGCTGAACTTCTGTTTGTGCTGCGCTCGTTGACCAAATTGTACTGTCTGCCAGGTCTCCGGCTCGGTTACGGGATCGGACCGAAAGCGGTTGTTTCAGCCATGGATACGATACGAGATCCCTGGAGCGTCAACGCGCTCGCCCAGCTGGCAGGCGCATGCTGCCTTAAGGAGGCGGAGTATGTAAGGAGGACTGTAGAGCTGGTAACGAAGGAGCGGGCTTCTCTTAAGACATCGCTTGCGAGGGTAAACGGGGTTAACCCCTTTCCCTCGCTTGCCAATTTCCTTCTGTGCGACATAAGAAAGACGGGCCACCCAGCGCCACTGATCAGAGAGAGACTGGGTCGCCGGGGCATCCTCATACGCGATTGCTCGAACTTCAGGGGTCTTGACCAGTATTATATCAGAGTGGCGGTGAGACTTCCGGACGAGAACGAAAGACTCGTTGAGGAGATGCGTCACGCGTTGGAGGAGGAGTGAGCGTCATGCCGGGTAAGGCAATCATGGTTCAAGGCACGGGCTCAAACGTGGGAAAGAGCGTAATCGCCACGGCATTATGTCGTATCTTCAGACAGGACGGCTTTTCGGTAGCGCCATTTAAGTCACAGAACATGTCGTTGAACTCGTACGTCACAGCCGACGGAAGGGAGATTGGACGGGCACAGGGCGTGCAGGCTGAGGCTGCGGGTATAGAGGCAGAGGCCATTATGAACCCTATCCTGCTTAAGCCCATGGCCGACCACAAGGCCCAGGTGGTGTTGCTGGGTAGGCCGGTCGGCCACCTGGGCGCCAGGGAGTACCGGGATTTCTACATTCCAACTGTCTTGCCTGTTATAAAGCAGTCGCTGGATATCTTGCTTTCCCGGTTCGATATCGTTGTCATTGAAGGAGCCGGTAGCCCTGCGGAAATCAACCTGAAAGAAAGGGACATTGCCAACATGAAAATCGCCGAGCTGGCAAATGCCCCGGTGATTCTGGTTGGGGATATCGATAGGGGCGGGTTGTTTGCATCATTTGTCGGTACGCTTGAGCTGCTGGAGCCCGTGGAGGCCGACCGTATCTGCGGGTTCATTGTCAACAAATTCCGCGGTGACCTCGGTCTGCTTGAGCCGGGCCTTCATTTCCTGGAAAAGCGCACGGGCAAACCAGTGCTTGGGGTCATCCCCTACATACACGAGCGCCTCGTGGAAGAAGAGGATTCGGTGAGCCTGTGCGAAAGAAGGAACGCAACGCACCCTGGCAGACTCACGATCGGTGTGATCCAGCTGCCCCATATATCCAACTTCACTGACTTCGAGCCCCTCGAAACGGAACAAGGCGTTGCAGTGCGCTACATCCGAAACGGAGAACCCATCGGAGATGTGGATGCTGTGATCTTGCCAGGCAGCAAAAGCACAGTATCGGACCTCCTCTATATCAGACGTTCAGGATATGACCGCCAGATCGAAGCGCTGGTCCGGCAAGGGGTACTGGTAATCGGCATATGCGGTGGGTACCAGATGCTTGGACAGAAAATTGTAGACCCGGGCAGGGTGGAATCGGACGTCACAGAGGTGGAAGGGCTAAGGCTGCTCCAAACAGTGACCGAGTTTTTGCCAGAAAAACAAGTGTCTCGTGTGCGGGCGAAGGTAGTAACACGAGCAGGCTTCTTAAATGAGATGCTTGGACAGGAGGTAAGGGGTTATGAGATACACATGGGGATCACGAGCCTGCTGCCGGGTTGCAAACACTGGCTCTCCATACAACCTTCAGGGGAGGCCGAGGGGGCGGTGAGTGAGAACGGGCAGGTGCTAGGCACTTACCTTCACGACATTTTCCACAACGAAAACTTCAGACACGCGTTCTTGAATGCACTTTGCGCGCGCCAAGGTGAAGCCTTCTGCGCATCGCAGGGAGAGAATCACCGCCACGCCAGGGAACGAAGGCTTGACTGCCTGGCCCAGATCGTCAGGCAGCATACAAGTCTCGATCTCATTTACAACCTGCTTCAGCTGGCGCCCCACTCACCATGAAAGCCGAGTACGTCTTGTTTGATCTGGATGGGACTTTATATGATTATGCAGGATTCTCTGACCTTGCCCTTTGGGACGTTCTCCGTACCTTCACGCCCGTATCCGGGGATCCCGAAAAGGCCAGGGCGCAGATTGCGTCCGCATTCTGGAAAGGCATATTTGGTCATGCTGCATCTACCCGTCCCGGCACCTGCTTGAGCGCTCATATGATGCTTGAATCCATCTTCGCCGGTGCCCTTTTGGATTTGGGTGCAAGCTCAAGCGTCGCACAGGAGATGACAAGGAGATGGTTCCGATCGTTCTTTTCGAGCATCAAACCTTATTCCGGGGTGCTGCCGCTGCTTCAAACTCTCAAGTCAGCCGGCATCAGCTGCGGGATAGTGAGTAACGGTCCCGAGGAGCTTCAGATACAAAAACTGGAGGCACTGGGAATAGCCCAATACTTTAGCCCGGGCACGCTTGTGTTCTCTGAGAGGTACGGTACGGCAAAGCCCGACCCCGCGATCTTCTTTGAAGCAGTTCGCGCTCAGGGCTCTTTGCCGGAAAAGGGTATCTATGTGGGGGATTCCCCTGTTACAGACCTGTATGGTGCCCTGGAGGTCGGCCTTCATGTAATCTGGTTGAACCACTACGGGCTTGCCGCACCCGCCGCAGTACGGGGCAGAGTGTATGAGGCAGCCAGTTTTGACGAGGCGGCCCGCCGTATAATCCTGCTTTGTGAACTTTAAGAAAAAGGGGGCGACATGGCGAAGTGTATGGTCGGGCCCGAGCCCCCGGTACCTGCGGTGAGCTTGTGCAGGGGTGGCTTGACGGTATTGATTTCATGGTAACATGCCCCGTGGACCTCTGGTCGTGCGTGGAAGTGGCTGTTGGCTGTGAAGGTGCGGACGGGAAGCAGTACAAGAGCTGTACCAAAGCCGGGCACGCAGTGCAGCGTACACTGGCGCGATTTGGGCAGCCAGGCCGCGCGGTCAGTTACCGTGTGGTCTCACGCATCCCAGTGGGGAAGGGGATGGCATCAAGCACAGCAGACATCGCTGCCGCGTGCGTTGCAACCGCCAGAGCCCTGGAGAAAGCAATCAGCGCGGAAGAGGTGGCGGACATAGCGCTATCCATCGAGCCTACCGACGGGCTAATGTACCCCGGTATAGCCCTCTTTGATCATCGCATGGGCAGAATACGCCGGACACTGGGATGCCCACCGCCCATGGACGTCATTGTCGTGGATCCTGGAGGCACTGTAGATACTCTCCTCTTCAACGGCCGCCCCGAGCTGGCCTTATTAAACCGGAAGAAAGAACGGGAGGTGGAGGAGTCGCTTTCACTGGTAGAACAGGGCGTGATACAGGGAGACCCGGAACTGATTGGTTGGGGGGCTACACTGAGTGCCAGGGCCCATCAACGCATCCTCGAAAAGCCAGCGTTGGACAGGTGTATCGAATTAGGGAAAGAGCTGGGAGCGGTAGGTGTAAACGTAGCTCACAGCGGGAGTGTGATAGGGTTGCTGTTTGACAGACGCAAGGGACCGGGTCCGGACGCGGTCCGTTACGTCAGCAAAAAGCTTCATCTGCCTGTGATGAAGGTGTCGATCATCGGCGGAGGAGTACAGTAGACGGGGAGGTAACGAAATGAGACTGAGCATTGAACGTACCAGGGAGAGAATTGGTGATCTTCACGTTGGAGTGATGGAGGCAGCAAAGGCTCGCCTTGACAATCTGACCAAGCCTCCGGGGAGCCTTGGAGTTCTCGAAGAACTGGCCATACGGCTTTCAGGCATTACGGGACGGGTGCTGTCTGAGATTCGCCACAAACTGGTGATTGTTATGGCAGCTGATCACGGCGTTACCGCGGAAGGGGTTAGCGCATACCCCAGCGAGGTAACAGCTCAGATGGTAATGAACTTCGTGAACGGGGGCGCTGCCGTCAACGTCTTGGCCAGGCACGCGGGTGCCCGGATGCTGGTTTGCGACATGGGGGTCAAGTCAAACCTTGAGTGTGCCGGCGTACTCCCCATCAGAGTGAGACCTGGGACGGACAACCTTGCGACAGGGCCGGCGATGAGCAGGCAGGAGGCTATTGAAGCTGTTGAACGTGGCATCTGGGTGGCGGAGAGGGAGATCAAAAGTGGCGCGGACCTGGTAGCCACGGGTGATATGGGGATAGGAAATACCACACCAAGCAGCGCCATACTTGCAGCGTTCAGCGGACTTCCTATCAGGAGACTGGTCGGGCGGGGTACAGGCATAAGCGATGAACGACTGTCGCGCAAAGTGAGCGCGGTGAGCAGGGCGCTTTCCGTAAACCGCCCTGATCCCAGGGATGCTATTGATGTGCTGCACAAGGTGGGCGGGCTTGAAATTGCAGGGCTAGCAGGAGTGATTCTCGGGTGCGCGGCCAACAGGGTGCCAGTCATCATCGACGGGTTCATTTCGGGGGCAGCCGCTCTTGTTGCAGCAAAACTTGAGCCCAGGTCGCGGCAGTTTATGTTCGCGTCACACCTTTCCGAAGAACCAGGCCACAGGCACATGCTTGAGCTGCTGGATCTTGAACCCATGCTCCGGATGCGGATGCGGCTCGGAGAGGGAACCGGAGCAGTCCTGGCCATGCACCTTGTCGAGGCGGCATGCAGGATCATATCTGAAATGGCCTCTTTTCAATCCGCAGGCGTGGCAGGGCCCTGAGCGAAGGGGAGGGCCCGGCATGCTCATGAACGGCGTTCCCTTGTTCTGCTCATGGAGCGGGGGCAAGGATTCCGCGCTCGCGCTGTATCATGCTGTCCGGGATGGCGGCGTGATCTCCGCACTGGTCACTACTCTGACGGAACATGGTGACAGGACTCGGTCGCATGGCCTTCCGGTAACGCTAATAAGGGCTCAGGCAAGAGCGCTGGGAGCCTCGGTGATCGCAAGGCCCACATCGTGGGCAGATTACACCCGCGTATTTGTCTCCATACTCGAAGAACTGAAGGACAAGGGGATAAAAGCCGGCGTATTCGGTGACATGGACCTTGAAGCCCACCGTGATTGGATCGAGGCCACGTGCCAGTCTGTGGGTATTTATCCGTTTTTACCGCTTTGGAAGAAGCCCCCGCATGCGTTGATTCATGAGCTGAACGAGCTGGGCTTTAAGGCACTGATCGTTGCAGTCAAGGATGGAACACTGCCAGAGAGCTTCCTGGGGAGAGAACTAAACAGAGATACGTTTGCGGCACTCGCGCACCAGGGTGTAGATATCATGGGCGAACAGGGGGAATTCCACACGGTGGTCCTGGATGGGCCCATATTCTCATATCCTCTTTCAATAGAGGTAAAAGGTCAGCACCTCCGCGATGGCTACTGGTTCCTGGATGTAGATGTACGATGAAGGAGGCATGACGAAACTCATTCAAGGCGGCAGCACCATAAGGTGCTGCCATGTTACTTCGAGCGGCCCCTTGAGAGTTCTATAACTAAGTGTTATAGCAAGTATAGCAGGAATTTAGATATGGCCGTTGAATCAGCGCTTCGGGAGGTATTGAGAGGGTGGACCGGTTTCGGACATTCATTGCTGTAGCGGATATGAAGAACTTCTCCAAGGCTGCAAGAGCAGTCAACCTTACGCAGCCTGCGGTCAGCAAGCAAATCTCTTCGCTGGAGGCTGAATACCAGGTCGCGCTGTTTGTAAGGAACGGAAGGAATGTGGAACTCACGGATGCCGGGAAAATATTATACCGTCATGCAGTGGAAGTGCTTGAAGCACGTGAACGGATGAAGAAAGCGCTGCGTATGTTCTCCCACAAGGTGAGAGGTACCTTGCTTGTGGGTGCCAGTACAATTCCAGGTCAGTATATTCTACCGGCACTTCTTGGTAAGTTCATCTCCTCCCATCCAGACGTCATGATAACCGTTGAGATCGGGGACACCAGGGTGATCACTGACAAACTCCTGTCTGGGGTCCTGGACGTTGCGGTTGTGGGCGCAACCATCTCAGAGCCAGGAGTGGTCAGTGAGGCATTTGCGGAAGACGAGATAGTGTTGATTGTGCCGCCAACGCACAGACTGGCGGGGCGCACCGAAGTCTCTTTTGATGATCTGGGAAATGAGCGGTTCGTTTGGAGAGAAAAAGGCTCGGCCACGCGAGAAGTTGTCGAAAAGCTACTTGGGAGCCGCTTGCTGCAATTGAACAAGGTCATGGAACTTGGGAGTACGGAGGCGGTTCTGTCAGCGGTGCAAGCAGATGCAGGATTGGCCTTCGTATCAAGATGGGCTACGGCAGAATGCGGCAGAGGCACGACTGCAAGAGTTCTTAGGCTAAAGGGGATCAGAATGCGCCGCCAACTCTACATCTCTTATTTGAGGGCCAGAGAATACATGGTAACAGTCGAAGTGTTTGTTTCATTTCTAAGAGAGGCTATGGAGAGTGGTTTGACTGGAAGTGGTCTTCTTTGAAGATAGACATGTGCTACTTTACCTTTCCTTCTACATACTGGGCACTTACAGGCGAGCGTCTGTTGCGTGAGCAGGGATTTGTTGCTGTCAAACTCAGGCCTGTTCCGAGAACATTGAGTTCAAGCTGTGGTATTTGCCTGGAGCTGCCCCTGCCGCTTGCGGAAAAAGTGCAAGAGGCTATAAGATCGCTCAAGATAGATGCAAATGGGCCGTTCAACCGCGACGGCCAACTGCTGCATGAGACCTGTCATAGACAGGGAGGCAACAACATTGATTACCTACCTTGATAACGCTGCTACCTCCTGGCCCAAACCCGAAGTCGTATACAAAGCAGTACAGGATTGCATGAGAATGGTAGGGGCTAACCCTGGCAGATCTGGCCATCGGCTTTCCTTGGAAGCTGGTCGGCTCATTGAAAGCGCCCGGACCGCACTGGCCTGTCTTTTTCACGTCGAAGACGCCTCAAGGATCGTGCTGGCGTTCAATGCGACTGATGCCATCAATATGGCCCTCAAAGGGATCCTCAAACCCGGTGACCATGTGGTTACTTCAGCCATGGAACACAACTCAGTGATGAGACCGTTGTGCTCGCTCGCGCGAGCTGGCAAGCTGCACCTGACAGTGGTAGGAGCGGACATGGCGGGACTTGTAACCCCCGACCGCATACTGTCAGCCCTGAGGAAAAACACCAGGCTCGTGGTGTTGACACATGCATCTAACGTGGTAGGGACTGTAAACCCCATCGGAGACATCGGAGCTGCATTAAGACAAGAGGGCGTATATTTCCTGGTTGATGCAGCACAGACAGTAGGAGTGCTCCCCATTGACCTCAGCAGTCTGAAAGTGGACCTTCTGGCATTCAGCGGACATAAGGGGCTACTTGGCCCCCAGGGTACCGGCGGGCTTTACGTCAGGCCAGGAGTCCATCTCGATGCTTGGAGGGAGGGCGGTACCGGGAGTCATTCAGAAGTGCTGTTTCAGCCGGAAAGTATGCCGGAACACCTGGAGGCCGGGACGCCCAACACCCCTGGCTTTGCGGGCCTGGCTGCTGGGGTGAGGTATCTGTTGGAGGCCGGAGTTGACACAGTGAGGAACAGGGAACGTGAACTTCGGCAGGTGCTTTGCAGTTATCTATCACAAATCCCAGGCGTCTCTGTATTTGGACCTTCTTCTTCTGACCATGCCATCGGGGTTGTTTCGTTCAATATCGATGGAATTGACCCATCTGACGTTGCCTATTGCCTGGATACAGAGTACGGCATAATGGTGCGTCCTGGCCTGCACTGTGCCCCGGGTGCGCACAGGACTATAGGTACTTTCCCGCGAGGTACCGTGCGCATAAGCTTGGGCATATTCACAACGATGGACGACCTGAAGAGGACCAGGGACGCAGTGGCTGAAATCTCCCGCCGCCCATAGTACCAGTAAAGAGCGAACTACAAAGGAGGTGCCGCATTGAAGTACTTGAGAAATCCACTTGTGCTGTCCGGTATGGTCATCGGGGCCATCGCCATCGCTCTGCAGCGACTCGGGAATCCGCCTAACATGGGGATCTGCGTCGCATGTATGATCAGAGACATTTCTGGGGCACTCGGTCTTCACAGGGCAACTACTGTACAGTATATAAGGCCGGAGATCATTGGTTTGGTGCTGGGGTCAACATTGAGCGCCGCGGCCAACAGAGAGTTTCATGCTCGCGGAGGCTCTGCGCCGCTGGTTCGTTTCTTCCTCGGGTTCTTTGCGATGGTCGGTGCCCTGGTATTTTTGGGATGCCCGTGGCGAGCCATTCTCCGCCTGGCTGGTGGAGACGCCAATGCCATCATCGGGCTAGCAGGCCTGGCTTTCGGAATTTGGGTTGGAGTGGGGTTCCTTAAAGCCGGTTATACACTGGGTCGTAGCCACTGGAACGAGCAAGGCAGCGGTTTAGTCATGCCCCTACTTATGGTAGTCCTCCTGCTGTTGGCCCTGTTCACTCCTCAGATGGGGATTGCTGATGGTGCACGAACCGGTCCTGTTTTTGTAAGCCTCAAAGGTCCGGGATCACAGCACGCGCCCCTTGTGGCGTCACTAGTCGGCGGCCTCATAGTGGGGGTACTGGCACAGAGAACCCGGTTCTGCACAGTTGGAGCTTTGCGAGACCTTATGCTGATCAGGGACTTTCATCTGTTTTCCGGAATAGTTGCTTTCTTTTCAACCGCTCTTTTCTTGAACCTGGTTCTGGGTCAGTTCCGCTGGGGATTTGCAGGTCAACCTATAGCTCATTCATCTCATTTGTGGAACTTTGCAGGTATGGCGCTGGCGGGACTGGCCTTCACCCTTGCAGGAGGTTGTCCAGGTCGACAGCTGATCATGTCAGGCGAAGGGGATGCAGATGCGGGTGTATTTGTACTCGGTATGCTGGTAGGTGCGGGCTTTTCTCACAATATGTCGATGGCTGCCTCACCCGCAGGTCCCGGAGCATTCAGTCAGGTTGGAGTGCTGGTTGGGCTGGCGTTCTGCCTGGCTCTTGGATACTGCATGAGAAGAACTGATTTGGGGGTGAACTAGTTGAGGAAGCTGGATGCACGGGGTCTTTCGTGCCCGCAGCCTGTGATATTGGCTAAGAGGGCCATGGAACAGTTTCGGGACGAAGGGGTAGAGGTATGGGTTGATACTGGAGTAGCCCGTGACAATGTAGAAAGGCTCGCCCGAATGCGCGGGTTTACAGTGAGTGTAAGGACTGATGGCAATGCGTTCATATTAAGTGTTAAGCCTGAAGAATGAAATTCCCCAACTATAAAGGAGGCTACGCGGTGAATGATTAGGCTTGCCAAAATGTGCAAGAAAGCAGGGTGAGCGGCTAAACTAGGTCCGGGAGACCTGGCGCAGGTCCTGCGCACCCAACCTCCTTTGGAATATCCTGAGCAGGTCTTAGTGGGCATAGATACTCTCGATGATGCTGGCGTTTACAAGATCAGCGATGACCTGGCCCTTGTTCAAACAGTCGACTTCTTTACGCCCATTGTCGACGACCCGTACGATTTTGGCCAAATTGCTGCAGCGAATGCCCTAAGTGACATCTATGCAATGGGGGCAAGACCCCTGACTGCTCTCAATCTTGTCGGCTTTCCCACAGAAAAGCTCGGCCTCGCCGTGCTGGCGCGGATTCTTGAGGGAGGCTGGGACAAGTGCAAAGAAGCGGAAGTTACACTCATCGGGGGCCATACGATCGAAGACACAGAACCAAAATTCGGACTGTCAGTCACCGGTCTTGTACATCCAGACCGGGTAGTGACAAACGCTGGCGCACGGCCGGGAGACTTTCTTGTACTCACAAAACCAATTGGAACAGGCATACTCACAACTGCTGCAAAGGCAGATCAACTTTCATATGATGACCTGGCAGAAGCCATTGGTAATATGAAGACCCTGAATAACGTGGCTGCAGAAACAATGGTAGAAGTGGGAGTCAATGCATGCACTGATGTGACCGGGTTTGGACTTCTCGGTCACCTCTGGGAGATGGTTACCGCAAGCGGGGTATCCGCTGAACTATACTGCGACAGCGTCCCGCTGCTTCGAGGGACGCTTGACATGGGGGACTTTGCGCCCGGGGGCACCATGGCGAACATGCGTTATCTCGAGGGCTTTGTAGACTACAGAGGAGACACTCGAACTTTTGCTCCCATCTTATGTGATCCGGAGACCTCGGGAGGGCTCTTGATCTCTGTTGCAGAGACCAGAGTGTCAAGACTTCTTTACACACTCGCAGAAAGAGGCGTCGCATCTGCGTCTGTTGTTGGCAAGATCACCCGCGGAAGGGTCGGAACTATCAGCGTGCTCGAGCATCATGCCGCTTCTTAGACATCGGCGGATGGTAGCCAACAGAGAAACACTCGGTACACTCCGCACGGCAGGCACGGCTTCCAGCCCTCTACTTCAGGAAACGTTCACCCGTGTATCGGGCTAGCTCCGCCCGAGCCCTGCAGACCTTCGGAAAAGAGGGAATCGGGCATACAAGCACCCGACCCCCTCTTTTCAGCTTACTGCCGGCGCAATGCCTCTACTGGCTGAAGACCTGAGGCGATCCATGCGGGGTACACACCGAATACTGTACCCACTACCAGCGCGAGCAGAAATGCCACAATGGCAACAGGGAAGGTGATGACGGCGTCCAGCTCGTAGCCGGTGATCAGTCGTACTGTTAGGTGGCCCACGAACAGCCCTGCAACGCCTCCGGCGAAGCTCAAGAGGAACGCCTCCATCAAGAACTGTATCAAAAGATCTGACCTCTTTGCCCCTATGGCCTTCCGGACCCCTATTTCAGCGGTGCGCTCGCTCACAGATACCAGCATAATGTTCATGATCCCGATGCCGCCTACGAGAAGGGACACCGCTGCGATGCCTCCGAGCAAAAGGCTCAACACCCTATTTGCGCGGTCCGCTTCTTTTATCATGTTGTTCAGATTGGTGATGGTAACTGGCTGCTTTTTGTCTTGTTCAGGAATTACCGGGCTTTCAACCGGCGCCGGGCTCGGACCCGGTACCGGAACCGGCTCCATATAGGGGGCTTTGCTGCGTCCACCGGGGTCGTCGATGATCATCCCACCGTCAGTACCAGAGCCTTCCGAGGGTTTTGGAGCGGTAGGGTCAAGCCCAATCTCCCTCTTGAAAATCCGGCTGAGTTGTGCCACCGCGAGGTCGGAATCCTGGGCGGAGGACGCCTTGGCCCAGATCTCCGTAACGGAACGAGTCTTTGCGATCTGCTGGACCACAGTATATGGTACGACGATCTTGTTATCGATGCCCCCGGCCTTTCCGTCGCCTTTGGGAGCGAGCACGCCGATGATCCGGAAAGTGCGTCCATCGAGGGTAAGCGTATTCCCAACTGGGTCACGACCTCCGAGCAGGGCTACGCCGTAGTTGTACCCGAGGACGGCGACGCGCGAACGCTGCATCACGTGTAGTTCGGTAAAAAACCGCCCCGAGATCAGCTCATGGTCGCGAATAACAGGGAATTGCTCATTTACCCCCAGCAAGTCGACCGTACCACGGGTCCTTCTCCACCGGATAGTCGTCTCCGTGTTGACCACGGGAGTGGCAAAATCCAGCGTACTCACTCTCTTCACCAATTCTTCCGCCAGATCAGACCGAAACTGCACGTCAGGGCTGACCGTCTCGATGACAATGACGTTCTCTCCGAGGCTTTCTATTTGTCCGATAACCGCCTGCCGGGCGCCCTCTCCCACGGCCATGAGGCTGACGACCGAAGCTACACCGATGACTACACTGAGTACAGTCAGCGCAGAACGCAGACGTTTGGACAGAACACCGCGCCATGCCATTTGAATACTCGAGCCAAGTCGTACCCAAACACTCTGCAAGAAGTAACCGCGCACGCATGTCCCTCCTTACTCCCACTTTCCAAAGCACCTTTTGCTCTGTTAGTCGGGTTTCCTCTGGAACAGACTATCAGGTACGCTACGGCTTGGCAGTATATCGCGGGTGCTGCCCGTGATAACCAGTTGACCTTCCTTGAGCCCACTTTTTATCTCCGCCTCAAACTCGCTCATCAGACCGACCTGCACTACAACTGCTACGGGCAGGCCGTCTTCCAAGATTTCCACCTTGTACTGCCTGTCTTCCTGGAATAGCGCCTCAAGCGGGATGATCAGCACATCCTGGGCACTTCCTGCTTCAATGTATGCCTGCGCCTGCATGCCCGGGCGCACTTTCTCATTACCTTTTACTTCGATCCACACATAGAAGTATGTGATACCGCTCTGATCTTTGCCTGAGGTGGATACGCTTGTAACTCTACCTTCAAACACCTCACCCGGGAGCGCGTCCAGCGTTACCTTGACTGTGGCTCCCTGCTGGACGTGCAGCACATCGGTGTCGTCTACTTGAACCATCATCTGCATCTGGGCCGGGTCATATATTCGGCCGAGGTATGACCACGGTTCGATTTGTCGTCCCGGCTGCACCTGGATTTCCGCGACGATACCGTCCATAGGAGCGAGTACCGTCAGCTCGTTGGCGAATGAGCGTGCCGACTGCAGCTGCTGTTCTAGCGACTTGATCTGTTCCAGCTCGCGCTCTATGGCGAACTGGGTCTCCTCACCCGACAGGAGCGCGATGGGATCCCCAGGCTTTACCGTGTCCATATCCTGAACAAATACGCGTGTTACATTGCCACTGGCAGTACTTATGACCTGCTCCTCATTCTTGTAGCTATCAACCGTAGCGATATACCGGAGCCAGCTCGAGCTTAAGGACAGCTGAGTCAGGTCCGTTGAAGTGTTATCTGCCGGAACCAGCGCAAGCTGTGCCATCATGCCAGGGCGGATCAGGCCAGGGTTTGCGCCTTCGATTATCACAGTATATACAAATTGAAGGGCGTCTGAGGTGCTCCCGCTGCGGTCCCAGCTCTCAATCAGGTTGCTCGACTTCTCAGGGACCGGGTTCGGGTTTATCTTTACAATCCGAGCCTCGGTCAGGCCTTCAAACTCCTGAAACCGAACGAGCACACGGTCGCCCTGCTTAACTGAGCTGAACTCGCCCGGCGTGAGCTTTGCAGTCATCACCCAGCGTGAATCATCGACGATCCGGGCGATGGCTGTACCCTGTGTGATCTTGCTTCCTTCTGCTATGGAAAGACCTACGATGCGGCCGCCTACAGGTGCCCGGAGCGTAATGCCTCTTGCCGGGTTCACGTTCCTCACCTCGGAGACCGGCACACCCAGGCGCTCGGCGAGGTTTTGCAGTTTCTGGTTTAGTTCGTCCGCCACCCGTTGAATAGTAGAATCCAGG
>DYEP01000197.1 GCA_020725675.1 Symbiobacterium sp.
CGAACCCGCTGGCGTTTGCGCCCGGTAAGATACGGCGCCAACAAGTGGGGCCTACGGCCCGAGCACTTCGGCGCTCGCGTACCCGGGGCAGGCGCGAAGTTCCGGGAATTAACCCGGAAGCCTCTGGCTTCAGCCAGGGGGGTTCACTCCAGACTTCGCCAGAGGGTAGGAGAACTTGCGTAACGGTTCCCGTTCGGATGCCTGATAAGAAGCGCCCGGCAACAACACGAGTTACCGGGCGCCTATGGGTGAAGAACAAAGAGGGAAGGCGGAGGCACATCCTGACAACGCCTGCTGTCTTATCTGCTTTTCAGACCCACCGTATAGTGAATGATCACTCCGCCTACGACCGCGCCTGCTAGATAGCTGCTGACAAGCCCGAGTGAATCGGCAAAGAACGCACCTGCCGTCAAGGCAAAGCACAGGGGTACCCCGATCCGAAATAGAGGTTTCAGTATGTCGATGACCAGTACCTCTCCGTTTTTCTCCATGGGGTTAATCTCAAAGAGACTGAGCGCCACTTTCGCCAGCGAGATCGCAGCAATCACTAAGTACGGCCATCTGGCCAATGTGGCCTCCCTGTCCATGAAGTAAAGGAGCAGAGAAGTGTTGTAGCCAAGTCTCACGAATGGTAGCAACGCATTATTTGCATAGTCAAGTTTTAGTATGTGCCACAGGTTAAACCGCACCAGCTCGACGAAACCCACGGGAAAGATGAGGAAGATCCCGGTCAACACTGCGCTGGCTGCGATTGTTCCAGTCATTGATCCAAATACAAAGGTGAAGGAGAAGATGAGCGTTACAACGATGGTCTGTGTGACCGCCCAGGAGAGGATGTCCCGGCCGTTTACAAACTCTGCAAGTTCCGGATGTAGAGCTACTATTCCTCCGAGCAAGAGAGCATTCACGAGGTAGACACTGATAATGGAGACTATGCCCAGGACTAACTTGGTAAGCAGTATTTGCTTCCGGCTAAAGGGCATGGCCAAAAGGAGGTTATACGTGTTCCTCTTGCGCTCTTCTCCGACCAGCAAAGAAGCGAGTAGCACTACAGCCGCGATTATAAGAACGCTTAGGGAAAAATCCGGCGCAAGCTTCAGCCGGTGGATCACGGAAGCGATGAAAGGGAAGACGTTCTCTTGTATGGGTGCGCCATGGTAATTGCTTTGGAACTGAAGCGCCTTGTTGAACCCCCTGATCAACGAAAACGGGTAGGTCGCAACGATCAGACCAAAGAATGCAAGGATCAACCCCATGGAGTTCTTCCATTCCTTCCACAACAGCGCTCTGGTCGAGGGAGATAAAACGCAACGCTTCATGAGACTCTCCTCCCCTCCATTTGGTGAACAAAGATCTCTTCTATGTCCATGTCGAGTTCTTCAAATATCACGGGATTGTACTGCTTCAGCCTTGTCAGCAGGTCCCCGGCCCTCATTACCAGGATGTATACCCTCCCCACTTGTTCGACACTTAAGAGATCGCAGTGGGCTTTCAACTCCTCCGGGAAGTCCCCGGAGAACCCAACCTGTATCTTTCTTATGCGGTTTTTCAGCTCATGGACGTGCTCATGTATCAGGATCCGCGATTGATGGAGCACTGCCACCTGGTCGCAGACTCGCTCGAGCTGTGAGAGATTATGCGAGGCCATGAGCACACCTGTACCAAAGGCCGCCACCTGGTCGACCAACGCTTTCAAGACCTTCTGTCTGACGATGGGATCAAGGCCGGACGTCGGTTCGTCAAGTACCAGTAGCTTTGGCACAATTGACATGTTGAGCAGTAGCGCCAGTTGAGTCTTCATTCCTTTTGAAAGGGCCTTGATTTTCTGCCGCCCCGGCAGCTCAAAAAAGGCGCCAAGTTCTTTGTAGCGCTCTTCGTTCCAGTTTGCGTACGTCATCCGGTAGAACCTGACCATATCCTCAACAGTGAAATTCGGGTAGTAGTCCTGGAATTCTGCCACATAGCCGACATGTTGCTTCAGCTCGGGGTGCTTTAGCAAGTCCTGGCCGTCCAGATAAACCGTTCCTCGATCGGGTCTAATGATACCCACCACTGTCCTGAGTAACGTTGTCTTGCCAGCACCGTTTGGGCCGATTACTCCTAATATGGAACCTCGTTCCAGATGCAAGTTCACCCCGTCGAGGGCGATCTTGGCCCCGTACTTCTTGCTCACGTTTTCGATGTTTAACAATTCGATTCCCTCCCCGCTGCACTGAAATCGGCCAGTAGGTCATTTACCAGGTTCAGGATTTCCGCAGGGGATAGTCCCAGGTAACGGGCGTCAATGATCCCTTTCTTGAAATACTCTTTAAGGAGCTGCAACTTTTCTTCATCTTGCTTACCCAGGTATCCTCTAGCTATGAACGTGCCTTTGCCCTGGATCGTCTCGGTGATCTTCTGTCGCTCCAGTTCCTGATAAGCCTTTTGGATAGTGTTGGGATTCACCGTCATCATCGTGGCCAATTCCCTCACTGAGGGCAGCTTATCGCCTGGAGCCAGCACCCCTCTCAGAATGCCTTCTTTGACCTGGTCTATGATCTGCTGATAGATCGGCGTATTGCTGGTAGGTTGGATCGAAAACAATTTCACCACACCCTCCCACTGTACCAGCTGTACTAGTAGATATAGTACACTCATGACACTCTTGTGTCAAGGGCTTTCTGACGTTGGGCAAGCGACGTAAGCGACGCTCCTTGATACCCACACGATACTGGGTACCAGGAAGACCTTGATGTCCTTTACATGACGCATACACATTTGATTTGCTACCTGTCAGTCTCAGGTCATCCGATAAACGCGTATGAGCAGGGCCATCCTGCTCATACATGACAACTTTGTTGGTCTTGGTGACATATCCTGAGATTGAGGTCTCCAATGATTTTAAGTACCCACCGGATACTTCAAGCAGCGGTTTTACCACTGGTGTTTCAATCTAATTGCCACACCCCATTACACCTTGAACCGGCCGACCTGGTCTTGAAGCTGTTTTGCGATCTCAGCAAGGCTCTCGGCGGAC
>DYEP01000198.1 GCA_020725675.1 Symbiobacterium sp.
AGGGGCATTCTGGCGAATGATTCGTAAAGTGAAGGAATCATCCAGGGGAAAGGGGGTTGCCGTTACCGTCCCTGTTTCCCCCAGTAGCCCTTTGTCTCGCAATTCCTTTTCCAACCGGGCAACATTCCCCAGTTCCTCTCTAATCCGCTGGGTAATTACCAATAATTCTGTGCGGGTCATAACGGCACACCCTCCTTGACCGCTTTTTCTCTCAGGCCGGGTACAGCGGTTTCCGCCAAAACCAGGCTGATAGAGAAAGGCTCAGCCAACCGCTCGGCATCCAACCACATGTCCCAATAGCTGTAGTTGGACGGAAACCCCTCTATCAGGATATCAATGTCCGACCTGTCGGAAAAGTGGCTGCCCCAGGCAAGGGATCCAAAAAGGTAGGCCCGTTTAACTCTGTACTTGACCTTCAAGAGTTCTGCCACTGCGCGGGCTTTGGCCATCGCCAGCAAGCGCCGTTCCTCTTCAGCAACCCTTTTCTCTTCCGTCCGCCGTTGCCATGCTTCGCGCAAACTTTCTCTAAACTGAGGATCCCAACCCGGCGCCAACTGTCCTCCCTCCCGCATGCCAGCATTTGTAATCCTATCATACCATTGTTGGGTTCAGGTAACAAGGCACATACTACAGCAAGTGACTGTCAAGTCAATGTGGGTCTTCCACCGAATGGCCATCTCCGTCAGTTCTGCTGGCGAACTCCCACGGGTCTTCTTCCTCCCCGGGGGTGTCTCCGGGGCGTTCTGGATCTCTGTAAAATAAGATTCGTGCTTCTGGCGCGAAACTTTTCCTACGTTTTTGAATCTGAATTAATGAACTCGCAAAGGGGGGAAACGCAAAGGCTTCTTTCACGAATACCCACCGGATGAGCCGCTGCAACTCATCGGCATCATCAATTGCGCCGGCTACCCCACGGTAAACGCCCAGGAAAAGATCCTGCGTCCATTGCGGAATTCCGGGTAGACGCCATCCACTTTTCCTTTTGCATGACCTCGGTCTGCCCCTTCAAGGAAAAGTACGTCAAGGTGATCCGGGAAGCCTACCCGGAGGTCAGGGGCGGTCATGGGCACCCATACCCCCAGAGACCCCAGGGAGTTTCAAGAAGAGGTCAAAGACATGTTATGCGCGAACCGGTTCACCAGGGCGGACCTGATCAAAGAGCGCCACGCCATCAAGAAGCAAGAGGTATGAAGCAAGAAGCGAGAATTAGCCTGGAATTGGCAGCACCAATTCCTACAAGTTATTTTTCAACTGGACTCTGCGGGAGGACTACATGGCTGATCAGTAATGGGGACAGCACGAAAGGGCCGGGTGTTAACCCTGGCCCATCAGTTTGTCCAGCACTCCATGTTCCCCCACCGGGTCAAAGGATCCGAAGATATCCTCAACATAGTTTTCCAAGGTCTGTTGCCCTATTTCCCACAGGCTTTCGTTAGATACAAAAGCAGGATGATTGTCAAGCATATTTGCTGCAGCGAATTAGTTGGTTTTTAACCCAATCCAATTGGTTGTTGATCAAGTCTTTTGATCCGTTATACTGTTAATTGGCTGGTACCACTTTGGCAATGGAGGATGCTGAGTTGACGGAAAATGGCGGCCATGCGGGAAACCCTGGCAGCAACCCGGGAGGCGGGACAAGACGCGGCGACTGAAGTATATTTGGGATTAAAAAGACAAAAAAGGAGGGGCTACTGCGGACATTAGAAAATATTTCTTAGGGTTCCCTCGGGTATTGAATTGTAATTACGGCTTGCGATTCCATCATGCCAACAGAAAGGATTTTGTCGTGACAAGAAGGCAGATCACCGGAACGAGAGGTGTTTTGTATTTAAGTTTTGTCCCGCCCGGAGGTAAAGAATAGTAATGTAGTGCACTCAGACATGCAGGCCAGGCCCTTTTTGTAGAGGAAGGTGAGTATCTATGCCGTCGAAATCACTTTTCCCTTCGGCCCCATCCGAGTCGAAACGCAAGGCCGATGTAACCATCCGGTTGTCCGAGTTTGAGATCCCGCCGATGCAGGATGTCTTGCTTGTGGGGAAGAGGGCGCCCATTGGTCCGGAGGCTATAAGACGGATGGTTAACGCCCTGTCTCCGGATCAGTATGAGGTGATTCAGCTTGATCACGACATCTTCGAGGCCGCAGTATTGAAGAAATCGTTGGCGAGACTTCTCCCCGAGGAGAAGCTCTTACCGATCGTGCTGGAGGAAGGGGCTCGCATTGCTACCGAGAAGACGGTAGTGAAAGCCCAGGTGAACATCGTAATTCAGGTAAGCCAAGTGGTGGATCTATGATGTTCAGCATAGGCCATATTATGACGCGGGATCCACTGACTATCATGCCCAGCGAAAGCGTTGAGTACGCGGCCGCACTGATGAATCAGCATAGGATAGGCTGCCTGCCGGTGGTGGAGAACGGGCGGCTTGTTGGGATCATAACATCCAGAGATGTGAGGTGTTCCCATTTTAACAGGCTCGTAGCCGATGCCATGAGTAAACAAGTGGTGGTCGTATCCATGGAATGTTCGTTGTGGGAGGCCAAGGAGCTTTTGGAGCGGCACGGGATCGAGCGCCTGGTGGTGGTGAAGGACGGGCGACCAGTTGGGATAGTTACGAAGTCTCAGCTTTACGCCGAGCTGGGAAAGCACATAGATGCTCTGACTGGCCTTGATCGGGCAGAGTTTTTGCAGCGCAAGGCGGCGGAGTTCTTGCAGGACGAGAAGGAAATTGCCATCATTTTTCTGGACCTGGATAATTTCGGTGCAATAGACAAAGAAATGGGCCATGTCTTGGGGGATAAAATTCTTCAGCAGGTGGCACAGGTTTTGAGAAGCGTGGTGGAGGATGGGATTGATTACCTGTGTCGTTACGCAGGAGACGAATTTGCGGTTGTAACCACGAGGCCTTTGGAAGATGCTAAGAAGCTTGCCTTGCGGATGGTAACTGCGCTTGCGGAGGAGAACTGGCCACATGGACTGAAGGTCACAGGCTCTGCGGGCGTCGCCGGGGGCCGACGGAGCGCCCCACGCTCCGAGGAGGCTAAGGCATGTGCGGTCAGTGACCTTATCAACATGGCCAGCCTGGCATCCACCAAGGCTAAAAAGGAAAACAAGCAGGTAGTCGTAGCTGGGTTGGTAGAGTTGAAAGAGGCATGGTGAGGGGGATGCCGGCGATGGGAAAGGAGCTTTTGGAATTAGATTATGTGGCGCTGTTGAAAGTAGCAAAACTTCAACAGCTGCAGAACCGAATAAGTCTGGTCATGGGACTGTCTACTCTGGTGACGGATCCAGACGGGCGGCCGATAACGAGGGTAAGTAACCTCTGCTCCTTTTGCGCGATGGTAAATGCTACCGATGAGGGGCGGAAGAGATGTGAGACCTGGCGGGCCGAGCTGGCAAGGACCGTTACTGCATCCGGGCAGCGCAAAATGGGGGCATGCCACGCCGATCTAGCTTACCTGGCTGTCCCTCTCAAAGTCAAGGGAGAAACTATCGCTGTGGCGATGGGGGGAAGCGTGGCCCTAGCATTACTTCAGGAGAGGAAAACCGTAAAACTGGCAGGGGAGCTCGGACTTGGCAAGGAGAAGCTTTTGGCCGCGGCTCGGGCTGTACCGATATGGTCCAAGAAGCGCTTCCAAGATGCATCTGAATTATTCTATGTCCTTGTCAATGCCCTCATCCAGCTATCGTACTCGAGGCAAGAGTTGCAGCAGCAGGAGAAGGAGCTTTCGGCTCTTTTAGAGTTCAGCCGGACTGTTTTGTCAACCCTCCGTATCTCCGAGGTGGCAAGCCGGGCTCTGGAAGCTGTGCTCGGCCTGACCGGGGCAACCAGCGGGTCAGTGGTAATGCTATCAGAGAATACACCAGGAGTTACGAGCTCTGAAGTTGCTGCTGCTATAGAACCAGGCAGCGAACTCCGCGTGATTCCCAGCGGAGAGGTAGTTGCGGTGGTAACGCGGGAAGGGAGGGCAGTACACTTTAACAGCCACCCGGAGGGTAAAACGGCCGAGGAAAGGCGACCTGCTGTGTCGGTGCCCCTCACGGTTGGGGGTGATGTGACTGGTGTATTAACCCTGGCAGGTAAGCCTGAGGGGGCAACCTTTGGCAAGGATGAAGTTCGCTTTCTCACCGTGCTGGGGGCAGGCCTTGCCCTGGCTCTGGAGAATGCTCGCCTTTTCCGG
>DYEP01000199.1 GCA_020725675.1 Symbiobacterium sp.
GTTGAGGTCGAAAAGGGCGCAGGGACATTCTGGCGAATGATTCGTAAACGTGGTATCCTCCCCTCTATTCAGTCATTCAACATACGGATGCGGTCTTGGATACGCCTCACCCGTTCCTGGTTTTCGCTAAGCCTCTTGCGCTCCTTTTCTACCACTTCTTCGGGCGCCCGCCGAACAAAATCCGGGTTAGCCAGTTTCACCCGGCTTCGCTCCAGGTCTGCCTCTGCCTCAGACAGGCTCTTGTGCAATCTGGCCAGTTCCTTCTCTAGATCAAGCAGCCCTTCAAGAGGCAGATACACCTCGGCAGAAGGAACCACAGCCGCAAGTGCCGTTTTGGGTCTGGCCATCTCGGTACCGATTTCCAAGGGCTCCGCACGGCCCAGTGCGGTAATGTACTTGGCGGATTCTGTGACTGCCATAGCGCGCTCATCAGAAACCGGCCTTACCACTACCCTTGTTGCCTTTGTGGGCGGAACTTCTACTTCTGCCCGCATATTCCTTATCGCACGCACTACGTCCATGACTACTCTCATCTTGTCTTCAGCACCCGCATCCAGGTAACGCTGCTCCATCTCTGGCCAGGGTGCCCTCACAATGGTATTCCCATCGTGCGGTATCGCCTGCCAAATTTCCTCACTGATGAACGGCATGAACGGGTGCAATAGCCTGAGTACTTTCTCCAGTGCGTACCAAAGTACATACTTAGTTGCGTATATCATATCATCGTTTGAATTACCGTAAAGAGTCACCTTGCTGAGTTCAATATACCAATCGCAGAACTCGTCCCAGATGAAGTCGTACAGGGCTCTAGCAGCCTCTCCCAGCTCGTACTCCTCTATGAACGCGGTTATTTCCTGAATACGCCTGTGGAGTCTTGAGAGAATCCATCTGTCAGCGAGCGACAGCGCAATTGGTGGATCCGTAGGTTGGAAATCACCCAGGTTCATCTGGACGAATCGGGCAGCGTTCCAGAGCTTGTTCGCGAAGTTCCGGCTCGCCTCCACTCTCTCCCAGTAAAAACGCATATCGTTCCCCGGGGTATTGCCGGTAATCAGGGTAAACCTCAGCGTATCCGCCCCGTACCTTTCTATCACCTCAAGGGGGTCAATACCATTCCCCAGCGACTTGGACATCTTCCTTCCATCGGCATCCCTTACGAGCCCGTGGATCAGCACATCCTTAAAGGGGATATCGTTCATAAACTCAATGGATGTGAAGATCATCCTGGCCACCCAGAAGAATATGATGTCATACCCTGTGACCAGTACTGAAGTGGGGAAGAAATATTCGAGGTCATTGGTGCTGTCAGGCCACCCCATAGTTGAGAAAGGCCATAGAGCAGATGAAAACCATGTGTCCAGCACGTCCTCGTCCTGTTGGAGACGGGCTCCTCCGCACCTTGTACATGCCACAGGCTCTTCCTTTGCTACTGTTACTTCACCGCATTCCTGGCAATACCATGCGGGTATGCGGTGTCCCCACCATATTTGCCTCGAGATACACCAGTCTCGGATGTTTTCGAGCCAGGTTAAGTAGATCTTAGAGAACCTTTCAGGAACAAATCTGATCCTGCCATCAAGCACTGCTTCCATCGCCGGTTTGGCCAGTGGCTTCATTCTCACAAACCACTGCTTTGACAGGAGCGGCTCGATGACTGACGAGCACCTGTAGCAGTGACCCACAGACTTTGAATGGTCCTCCGTCTTCACGAGGTAACCCTGCCGATTCAGCTCTTCAACCAGTTTCTGCCTGCACTCGAACCTGTCAAGCCCGCTGTATGGCCCGGCTTCTTTTGTCATTTTACCGTCCGGGCCGATTACGATGATTGATGGCAGCTGATGTCTCTTTCCAATATCGAAGTCATTGGAGTCGTGGGCGGGAGTGACCTTGACTGCGCCAGAACCGAACTCAGGATCTACGTATTGATCCGAGATGATGGGTATGCGTCTCCCCAGCACTGGCAACAGCACATAGGAACCCACCAAATGCGTGTACCTGGCATCATCAGGATGTACCGCCACGGCAGTGTCTCCCAAAATGGTCTCAGGCCTGGTGGTTGCGACCACGATCTCACCGTTACCTGACTCAAGAGGGTACCTGACGTACCACAGCTGACCGCTATCATCTTCATGCTCCACTTCTATATCTGACAGCGCTGTACCGCATTCAGGACACCAATTGATGATGTAATCGCCCCGGTAGATCAGTCCCTTGTCGTAGAGACGTACGAACACTTCCCGTACTGCCCGGGAACAACCTTCATCCATGGTGAAACGCAGCCTTGACCAATCACAGGATGCACCAAGTCTCTGCAGCTGAAGCAGGATCTTGTTGCCGTATTTCTCCTTCCACTTCCACACTAGTTCAACAAACCGCTCTCGTCCCAGATCGTGACGACTCATCCCTTCTTCGGCGAGGCTTTCCTCCACCACGTGCTGCGTGGCGATGCCCGCGTGATCCGTACCTGGCAGCCACAGCGTCTCAAAACCCTTCATCCGCTTATAGCGGATCAGTATATCCTGGATGGTATTATCTAACGCATGTCCCATGTGCAGCGACCCCGTTACATTGGGGGGTGGGATCACAATGCTGAACGGGACCTTCGAGGCGTCCGGTTTGGCCTTGAAAACCTCCTGCTGAAGCCAATAGTCATACCACTTCTTTTCCACAAGATGTGGATCGTACACTTTCGGGATCTCTGCCATGAAACATCTACCTCCCTGAAATATGCCAAAAGCCTCTGTCGCCAAAAGGGCGAAAGAGGCTCTTCGCGGTACCACCTTAGTTCTCGCACCAAACAACGGTGCGACTCTTGAGCTCTTAACGGGAGCCGCACGCCCCGCCCTACTGTTACTTCAGGCGGGAAACTCACAGGCGACCTTCATGCTGTGCCGCTCCAGGGGCCTCTCACCCGCCGGACCCCATTCTCTGAAGGGCGCTTTCAGCATTACTCCTCCTGATCATCGTCGTTGGTACAATAATACTATCCTGATATGGCAGTGTCAAGTGACCTCCTCCTACCGACCGTGTCAACCCACTGTAGGAAATCGCGATACCTCACCGACCTTGCAGCAGGCCGAGCTACCAGACCAGGGAAGAATTCCGACTCAGTGCCCTGAGTGCCCGAGTTAGTTGCGTAACCGGTCCCCGTAGAGCAGGTAGA
>DYEP01000200.1 GCA_020725675.1 Symbiobacterium sp.
CCGTTGGTGATCTGCGCGTGAATCCAGGGTACGCGCCAAGGTCCGCATCCATAGCTTGTATTAGCAACGTACATGCAGCCTGTGGGGCCTACGAAGACTGTGTTGGGACCTGCCGCCTTCGCCACAAGCCTGTATACTAGAGCCGGGCCGCATCCGGCACAAGTCCGGTGACCGGGAACGTAGTATTCTTCTACCGGGGCCTTCTTTATCGAACGGATTTCCTCCAGCACTGACAATCCCTCCTCCCTCTTTATAGTTCAAACGGCAGCCAGTATGCTTCTTTCTCTGCCTTACCCGTGCGTGCCACGTCCTGCAAAACCCGGTACATTCGGTAAAACTCGTCTCTGGTTATGACTTCCCCGCCAAGGCCGGCAACAAAGCCTACTGTTTTGACCCGGTCGCCCAAACCATAAAGCGCGGTCCTGACTTCGGTCAGAAGTACGCCGGAACCTCCAGCGATGCCGAAGTTCACCGAGTTGTCAACCACGCCCACTGCCTTAAAGCGCCCAAGCGATTCCTTGACTTCTTCAGTGGGGAACGGCCTGAAGGTCCGCAGGCGGACCACCCCCACCTTATCGCCCAGGTTGCGCATGCGGCGGGCCACAGTCTGTGCAGTCACAGCATGGGCGCCCTGGAGAAAGAGCACGACCTCGGCGTCGTCAGTCATGTATTCTTCCACAAAAGGCGAGTAGTTGCGTCCAAATATCTGTCCGAATTCCTCGTATGCTTTGGCGATTACTGGTTTGGCGCTCCGCATGGCCAGCATTCGCTGATACTGAAGCGGAGGACCCATAGCTGGCTCGATCTGAGCCCCTATGATTTGGGGATTTCTTACATCAAGGCAATGGTGGTTCTTATACGGAGGGAGAAATTCATCTACCTGGGCCTTTTCCGGTATGTCAACTTCGCCAAGTATGTGGGACACATAGTAACCGTCCATGCACATGTACTGTGGTAACATGACCTCACTATCTTCGCCGATTCTGTAATACAGCAAGGTCATGTCCAGAGCTTCCTGCGGAGTCGCTGCCCAGCCCTGGATCCAGCCCTGGTCGCGGCAACACAATGCGTCCGTGTGTTCCGAACCAAAGTCCCCAGGCGGATCAAGCGTCCTGTCCGCGATCGCCATCTGTACCGGCAGTCGCGCTCCAGAAATGGGTGAGTAGACCTCAAATGCATAGGTAACCCCCACCCCAGAACTGCCAGTGAAGGTCCTGGCCCCTGCGGCTGAAGCACCATACACCACACTCAGCTGTCCGTGCTCACCTTCGCCATGCAGGAACTCTGCATCGAGTTCGCCGTCTGCCACCATGCGAGCCAGCTCACTCATGATGCCAGTGTACGGGCGAATAGGATACGAACAGATTACGTCAACATCAGCCAGTCGTACGCCCTGGGCCACTGCAACGCATCCTGAAATTCTTCGCTTAGTACCCATTGTGTGTCACCTCCCGTTTGAATGCGGTCAAGAACAGTCGAGCTCAGGAACATAAGTGATGGCTCCGACCGTGCATACCGCCCCGCATAGCCCGCATCCTTTGCAGTACTTAAAGTTCCAAGCCAAGCCGTCGTCTGTCTGCGAGATACACGAGTCGGGGCAGCTGAGCCAGCATACAAGGCATTCCGTGCACTTTTCCTTATCATGTACTGGACGTTTAAACCGCCAGTTGCCCGTGATCATCCCCGTGTTTTCAGAAACAGGAGAAGGTACGGTGCCCGCAAAGCTAATATCGCTCAGCCCGTATTTGGTCACTGCTTACACCCCCTTGAAAGTATCTTTGCTGCTCTCACTTCCCCGGTACCTCCATTATGTTCACCTGATTGAACCCCGCCCAGAGCGCTTCCTTGTTCTCCACCACTCTTACAAGGTTTTCCATCTGCACGAGGCCAAACACTCGATTAGCGGCACCTACCATGGGAGCAGCAATCCCTTTTCCGATGCCGGATGCGTCCGTGGCGCCTTCGGCTCCGGATAAGGTGACCACGGCAGAGCTCAAGCCTGAAGCATCAACCGTTGCCAGGATACCGATCCTGCTGCTATCTTCGATAAACCGCAGGATGTCCTCTGGTTTACGTTTGGTGTTTACAACCAAAACCCCGCCCTGGGGCATGCCTCCTGTAATTGGGACTCCCTTAACCAACGTCTCCTCCAGCACAAGCACAAGGTTAGGGTTTTCGTTCTCATATACGTACCGGCTCTCGATGGGATCGGTGCTGATTCTGGCATAAGCGCGTACAGGTACCCCTATCCGATCTGGCAGGTCAACGTAGTTCTCAAAGGCCTGCACATGCTTACCTTCAGCTCTGGCGGCTTCTGCCAAGATGACCACGCAGTCGCGTGCATCCTTATTAAGAAGCACGCCACGGGCCCAGACGGTGATCTGGGTAAGACCAGGCTCGTGAAACAGATCCTCTGTCACTGTCATTTGTCATACTGCCTCCTTTCTTCGGTAGTACCTCCAGACGACATTTAGCACCAGCCTTAGCTTCTCATTCGTCCCCCCTTTCTACGGGTCAGACCCAGACAGTTGTCACGGGTGTACTGGTACTGACCGGCCGATGGTTTTTGCAAGGTGCGCCGCCTCTTAAGCTCTTGAAGCGCCTGCTCAAAGTGGGAGCGCCTTAACACAAGCCCAGTGGTGATGTCATATTCCGCTCGCTGACTGAACACAGTGCCCAGAGCAACGAGTGTGGCCTGCTGACAAATCCACTCAATTTCCGCCCCTACCAGCCCCTCAGTGCATCTAGCAAGGTCATCGACACTCACATCGTCTGCCAGAGGCTTTTTCCTGAGGTGCACCTTGAGTATCTCGGCTCGTTCGTGCAAGTCGGGTACCGGGAACTCCAATATGTGATCAAAACGACCAGGACGCAATACTGCGGCATCCAGCGCCTCGATACGGTTGGTGGCGGCCAGTACGATCACCCCCCGCAGCTCCTCCAGCCCGTCAAGTTCGGCGAGGAACTGGCTTGCCACTCTCTCCCCTACCCCGCCCGTTTCACCAGCCCGCGCTGGTACCAGGACGTCCACTTCATCGAAGAACAGAATGGATGGAGCCGCTTGCCTGGCCTTCCGGAACACATCCCTCAGGGCCTTTTCCGACTCACCCTGCCAGCGCGAGAACAGCGAGGCACTAGGCACATTGATAAAGTTTAGCTGAGTCCTGCTCGCTACTGCGCGAGCAAGCAGTGTCTTACCAGTACCCGTAGGACCGGAAAAGAGGACCCCCTTGGGAGGTTTAAGCCCAAACTCTGTATAAACGTGCTGGTATTTAAGTGGCCATTCTACGAGCGATAGCAGATGCTCTTTTATACGTGCCAGCCCGCCTATGTCATTCCATCTAGTGTCTGGGATTTCTACAGAGAACTCTCTTGTCGCCGATGGTTCGATCTCAAGCAGGGCTGAATGGAAGTCCTCATCTCTCACCTCAATCCGCACATCACAAATGTCTCCAGCTCTGCTTTGAAGCTCGGGCAATAGACGACGCAACGCATACATACCGCTTTCCCTGCAGAGCGCTGCAAGGTCCGCACCCACAAATCCGTGAGTCATGGCGGCGATCCGGTCAAGATCCACATCACCGGCCAGGGTCATACCGCGCGAGTGGATTTTTAGGATTTCGAGTCTGCCCTGGCGGTCGGGTACGTTGATCATGATCTCTCGGTCAAACCGTCCGGGCCGACGTAATGCAGGGTCAACAGCGTCGGGAATATTGGTAGCACCTATGACAACGACGTTTCCCCGTGCTTCCAGACCGTCCATGAGGGCCAAGAGCTGTGCCACCACCCGCTTTTCTACATCTCCGTGAACTTGCGCACGTCGCGGGGCAATGGCATCTAGTTCATCAAGAAACAGCACTGCGGGCGCGTGCCGCCTGGCTTCTTCAAACACTTCGCGGAGCTTCGCTTCGCTTTCGCCATAGTACTTGTGCATGATTTCTGGGCCATTGACGTGTACGAAGTACACCTGGCTCTCATCAGCAACGGCCCTGGCGATAAGCGTCTTTCCTGTCCCAGGCGGGCCGTACAACAGTACGCCCTTGGGCGCCTCTATGCCAAGGGTGCGGAATACAGCAGGATATTTCAGAGGTAGTTCGATCAGCTCCCGGATCCGTCTGACCTCTTTTTCCAGGCCGCCTATATCTTCGTATGTCACCCTTTGGGCGCGTCGCTCAGCCGAATCGGGAGATTTAATCTTCACCACCGTGTTGGCACCAAAGAATACCGGACCTCGCGGTGTTGTCCCCTCCACTCTCAGCGCAACCTCCTGCGGACCAAACCGTGAAAGGACGATCTTATCTCCGACCAGCGCAGGCATCCCAATCAACAGTCTACGGACCTGTTGCACCTCTGTGTCAGTTTCAAACCTCTGCGATACGTCTATGGGAGACAGTACCACCGCTTTGGCCTGTTGGGCGTCGGCACGCTTTACGGTCACCCGTTCACCGAGCCCTGCATGGCTGTTTTCCCGCATGACCCCGTCGATCTGCAGCGTTTTGCGGCCTATACTATCGCCGAATGCAGGATAAGCCCTGGCGACCGTGGTTCTGCGTCCGGTAACCTCAATGACTTCACCCATGCTTACTCCGATCGATTCCATGTCTGCTCGGTCCATGCGAGCTATTCCCTTTTTGGCATCTTCTGGCAGGCCCTCAGCCACGACCAGCTGAATCTTGGAAACATCGTCTGGAGTCAACGGTGTTCCGCCCTCCCGTCGTGAGAATACCTTGGAATCATGTCGCCTGGTACCAGTCCGGCATCAATTGTGGGGAAAGAATCGCTTACGTGAGGTATCTTGCTACGGGGTGGACTACATGCTGGCTTAGGAGGAGTGTGGGTTGTTTGATGATTCGTCCTTCGTTTCTCTGCCAGCTCTTACAGCGGGTCTGTGTGAACTGCCATGTGTCTGTGATGGCTAAATCATGTGAATGCTTTCGCAAGACTAGACGCCAGTTACCAGTTGTCTTGTGGATGCCATGCGTCATCTATGGCTATCTATCGTGCACCCAAGTTCTTGAGCATGGTGCTCTCTATCTCTTCAAGGTGCTTGAGCATCGCATCTCGAGCCAGTTCCGGATCGTGACGTTTAATTGCATCAAGGATCCTGCGATGGCCCGCGACAGACATTTGAGCCCTTCCGGGAGTTTGAAGATTCCTGGCTCGGCTCTCGCTTAGAAGTCCCATAATGTGACTTACGATAAGCATCAGTACTTCATTCTCTGCTGCCATACAGATTGTGTAATGAAAGTCATTGTCTTCCTCGATGATATACTCGCCCTGCAGAACCTTCTGTTCTTGAATGCTGAAAATTCGTTCAAGATCATGGAGATCGCCCTCGCCAATTCTCAAAGCAGCCATGTACGCTGCGGCTGGCTCAATAATCTTGCGTACTTCCATAAGGGCCGAAAGAAGATTACGCCTAGTCGCAAGGAGCGCTGCTAGAGGAGATATCAAGGTTTCCGGTGTAATGCACGTGACAATTGTGCCGTCACCATGTCTGCACTCCACCAGACCCATAAGTTCCAACGTACGAAGAGCGTCCCGCACTGAGTTGCGACTGACTTTAAATATCTCTGCCATTTCACGCTCGGGCGGCAGTCTATCCCCAGGTTTGAATCGCCCTTCTATGATAAGCTGCCTTATCTGGTTAGCAATCTCTTCGTATACTCGTGACTTACGTATGGGCGAGAACTCGTTCATGAATACTTCTCCCTCGTAGAGCGTTAATGGTCCTACCACTAATACTTTAATCTAATAGCCTTTGCTTGTCAAGTATGGTTAGATTAGGAATTTTATTTGATAAGGTGGAAAAAAGAGGACGTGCTCTTTACCAGGAGTTCCCTATCAACATGTGGGCTGAGCAGGGCCTCAATGAATTGAGGAGTATCCTCAAGCGAATGCATACAAGGCGTTGCCCTCGTGCTTTGGTTCAGTGACGCCATGCCATCCCAGACGGTATGACACCACGACCGCGGGCCGCGCCACCCGGCTACTACTCCCCTTCACGGGACCGATTGTGACATCCTCCCCTCACTA
>DYEP01000201.1 GCA_020725675.1 Symbiobacterium sp.
CTGTCCACCTTTTGCCCCGGCTGCAACTGCTGCCCCGAAGCCTATCACTATCACCTGGTGGATCAATCCCTGGCGTATTACGCCCCCTGGCTTCCCGCCGGACAAGGCTGTCACGGCCGAGGACTTTCCGCAGTGGGCCAGCAGTGAGTTCATGAAGCTACACCCCGAAGTCACCGTGAAATACGAAGTCGTAACCAACGCCGGATTTGACCAGAAGGTCGCTGCCGCGATTTTGGCGGGTAACCCCCCGGATGTGCTGAAGCCCGTAGGCTTTAAGCAGGAATGGGTAAAACAGGGCCTGTTGGAACCGCTCGATGAGTACCTTACGGCAGCGGACAGGGAGGACTTCTACCAGTACGCATTAGACGTCGGCAAAGTCGGCAACCACTATTACCTTTTCCCGTGGAACAACAGCAACAATGGCATGGGATCGACGCTCCTGCTTAACCCGGCCATATTCAAGGAACGGGGCGTCAGCCTCCCCCCGCTGCCTGATCGTGGATGGACGTTGGATGAGTTCCTGGACGCCGCGCGCAAGCTCACCTTTGACAGGGATGGCGACGGCAAGACCGATGTCTACGCTCTCAGCTTCCCGGCAAAGGACCTGCTCGTCATGATGGGCTGGATGCATCTGTTTGGGGCGCGTCTATTGAACTCAGACGAGACTGAGTTTGCGCTTAACAGCCCTCAGGGAGTACGCGCGCTCGAGTTTATCGTCGATGCCATCTACAAGTATAAGATCGCTCCGGAAGGCGCGGCGGGTATGGGCATTTACGATTCCATCAACATGTTCCACCAGGGAAAGACGGCCATCGGGTACGGAGGTCCTTACGAAATCGGTCGCATTGACAGATACGTGAAAGAGGGCAAGCTCAAGGAGGCCTTCCCGGTGCACATCGCCCGCTATCCCCACCTCCCCGAGGTCGGCCCGATAGCATACCATACGAGCGGCGGGTTCGTGGTTTTCCGGCAGCGCGATCCGGAGAAAAAGAAGATGGTCATGGAGTTCGCGCGCTTCCTGACAAACAAGGAGAACACTGCTTTGCTCAAGTCGCTACTGTACGTTACGGCGCGCAAGTCGGTC
>DYEP01000202.1 GCA_020725675.1 Symbiobacterium sp.
AGCCCGCACCGATTGCTGCAGCCATCGGCTCCTCAATGAGGTACGCCTCGCGGGCACCAGCTGACAGGGCTGCATCTATCACGGCCCTTCGTTCTACTTCAGTCACTCCTGAAGGGACAGCAATGACCACCCTGGGCTTGAACAAGCTTCTGGAGTATGCCTTCCGAATGAAGTATCTCAGCATTGTCTGCGTGATGTCAAAATCAGCTATGACACCATCTTTCATAGGCCTTATTGCCACAATGTTGCCAGGGGTCCGGCCGATCATCCGTTTTGCCTCGTCTCCAACAGCGAGAACCGCCCGGGTATCCCTCTGAATCGCGACCACCGAGGGTTCTTGGAGCACAATGCCCCTGTTCCGTACATGTACGAGTGTGTTAGCAGTACCCAGGTCTATACCCATATCCCTTGAAAACCACTTGTAAAGAAACCCAAACATCGACTCGAACCCCTTTCTTCCCCGATGGTGACTACCGGACGGAGTGCCAAGGCGACCCCCGTTCTCTCAGACTCACATACTGCTCCTCACCGAAAACCAAATGGTCCAGGACCTCAATACCCAGAAGTTTACCTGCTTCCACCAATCTCCTGGTTACTTCGACGTCGTCCCGACTGGGCTCAGGGTCGCCGCTTGGATGGTTGTGCGCCAGTATGATGGCCGCAGCACCCCTCCTGATCGATTCCCTGAAAACCTCTCTCGGATGCACGAGCGAAGAGTTCAAAATCCCGACAGAGACCGGCTCGATGGCAATCACCTGGTTCTTGGTATCCAGCAAGATCACCATGAAATGCTCCTTGTCCAGGTACCTCATTCTTTCCAAAAGCAGATTTCTCGCGTCCTGGGGCGTGCTGATCCGCATTTTGTATGAAACGGAACATGAGAGCCTTCGCCCCAGCTCAATCGCGGCTTTGATCTGCGCAGCTTTGGCCGGTCCGATGCCATCGATCCTGCAGAGTTCGGAAGCACTTGCCGTTACCAGGTACCGAAGGCCCGACCTGTAAGGCTCGCCTTCGCCCACTCCTTCTGCCTTTACAGCTTTTAACAGGTTGCGCGCCAGGTCTACGGCGTTTTGGCCCTTGTTACCGCACCTTAGTAGCACAGCAAGCAGCTCAGCATTGCTGAGCGCTCCTTCCCCATGCAAAAACAATTTCTCCCTGGGCCTCTCATCCGGAGGCAGGTCCCGCATACGGAAATGATATTCTGCCATTTGGGTCCTCCGCTTCGGGCCCCTCTCCGCGAAGGTAAGACTCATCTGCTTCCCAGGACCTCTACACCAAAATGCGAGAGCATCTTGGAGAGCCTGAACATGGGTAAGCCTACGACGTTGAAGTAACAGCCATTCAGCTTTGACACGAGGATACACCCACGTCCTTGAATGGCATAGCCTCCAGCCTTGTCGTTACCCTCTCCCGTCCGGACATATGCATCTATCACACTTTCATTCAATTCATCAAAGATAACCTCTGTCACTTCATGTCCCAGTCTCCACCTCAGGGGGACTGAACGGGTGTCACATACTGCTATGCCAGTGATCACCTGGTGAGCTCGTCCAGAAAGCATCCTCAGCATTTGTTTAGCCTCGTTTGCGTCCTTGGGTTTGCCGAGCACAAGCCCGTCCACAACGACCACCGTGTCCGCTCCTATCACCAAAGCATCCCGAGCCTTCAGCGCGACTTCCTTTGCCTTTCGGAGAGCAAGACGCTCCGCCAAAAGAGCTGGTTCCATGGATATTTCGACTGTCTCAGAAGCCCCCGGTGGGCACACTTCAAAAGGTATGCCGAGCAGCGTCATGAGACCCTTGCGGCGCGGTGACGAAGAGGCCAGTATAATCCTGGGATTCTGGCGCTTCTTCATGCTGTCACCTCATATCCTGCGAAAGGCCAGCAGAACCAACACAATTCCTACGGCCCCTGCGGCGTTTATTCTGAACTTTAGACCAAGAGTCAGATCAAAAATGTTCAACAGCGAGAGTCGAACCGGGGGATCCAGTGCGACGGACGCCGACCTTGTCAATACCGGTACGTACTCACCAGCGATTTCACCGACGATCGTCCCAAGCAATGCTCCCACGGCTATCAAAAGGAGTATTAATGCAGGTCTCACTCCTTGTCTTCGCATGAGGCTCCTCCTTTTTGACCGTATGACATTTTATGTGCTCTACGTGTGAAATTCTTTGTTTGCTGGAGAAATCCTGTCAATCAAGCATCAGAAAAACCCCAAGGAGCCCATGTCATTTTCTGGTTAAGCTTCCCCGCTTTGTGGCAAATTTATCCAACTCGCTAGTTCTGCAGTTTTACATCCGGAAAATCCGAAGAGACTACGATCTCTCCATCCTCGGTTACGAAGATCGCATGTATTTCCGGGAGCGACTCGACCAGTTTCATGCCATTGTCCACTCCCATGACAAAAAGCGCTGTCGAATAGGCGTCGGCCTGGGCAGAAGTGGGAGCAGTGACCGATACTGCGATCACTCCAGCTCCAGCAGGCTGGCCTGTCCTGGGATCGAATATGTGGTGATAACGCTTTCCATCTTTAATGAAATACCTCTCGTAATCTCCTGAAGTCACGACTGTACCTGTATTCATTCTGACTACAGCGATATAGCCGTTGGGATCCCTCGGATCCTGAATACCCACGCGCCAAAGTGAACCGTCAGGCTTTCCTCCCATAACTACGATGTTGCCACCTGCATTGATCAGTGCATGTTTGATCCCGTGTTCCGCAAGCACTGCCGCGGCCCGATCGGCTGCATAGCCCTTGGCAATGCCTCCGAGATCAATGCCCATGCCACTTTCCGGTAGGCCAACAAGTGATTTGTCTTCATCGATTCTGATTTTCCTAAAATCAACTGAGGCAACCACAGCAGATACTTGGCTGTCAGTCGGCACGTAATCGCCCTTCTTGCCGATCCCCCAAAGTTGAACTAGAGGAAAAACACTGATGTCAAATGCGCCGTCCGTCTGCTCCGACACCTGCTGAGCGAGCTTTATCATTTCCAGCGTATCCTGGCTTACTTCGATCATCTGTCCCGGAGAATTATTGACTTTCCACACATCGCTACCCGAGCTGTAAGCGCTGGCTAGTGCTTCGATCTTCCGCATCTCTGCAAAAGCTGCTTGCACCGCCTGCGGAGCCCTCTTGCCATATGCTCTGATACTTACCAGAGTATCCATGATGAACTCGCTCTGTTCAAAAGCTTGCGGCGCAGGGACACAAGACAGAAGCAGTTGAGCAGAAAGCACGACTGCCACTGCGAAAATGACGTACCTCCTCAATTGAGCGACCCCCCGGTTCGATTCTTCCACCTCATGTTAGTGTAACATCATCGTATTATGTTTACAATATCAAATACGGGCGAGTCTCCCCGCCCGTATTCGCAACTCGATGCTTTATGATGCTTGCTTCGCCTCTGCGCCCAGCTGGAAATCCACAATACACTTTGTTGGGCACTTCTTTGCGCACTCTCCGCAATTGGTGCATTTCTCGTAGTCGATTCGGGCCAGGTTGTCTTCCACATGTATCGCGTCGTACTGGCACGCCTTAACACACGCCTTGCAGGCGATGCAGCCCACCTTGCAGATCTTCCTGACTACAGCGCCCTTTTCGGTGTTACTGCACAACACGTGTACTTTCCTTGAACGGGGAGCCATCTGAATGATGTTCTTGGGACAGACAGCCACGCACCTGGCGCATCCAGTACACTTCGTCTCATCTACCACTGCAAGGCCATTCTTATCAATGTATATTGCACCAAAGGGACAAGCCCTCACGCAAGTTCCCAGACCCAGACAGCCGTGAGCACACTCACGAAAGCCGCCACCCTGAAGCATACTCGCAGCCCTGCAATCAGGGATACCGTCGTATTCATACCGGTTACCGCACTCAGTCCTGCCGCCCACACAGTAGACGTGGGCAACCGGCTGCTCTTTTTCCTCGGTCTCTTCTTCAAGACCCAGGACTTTGGCGATGTCCCTGGCAGCCGTGGTCCCGCCAACTGTACAGGCAGTGTGGGCAACCTTTCCGGTAGCTATCGCGTCCGCCAGCTCGCTGCAGCCGACAAAACCGCACGCACCGCAGTTCGCTCCGGGCAATGCACGCTTGATCTGCTCCACTTTAGGGTCTACGGGCACTGCGAACTTCTGGGCAGCAAACCCCAGCAGTCCGCCAAAAACGGCCCCGACCACCGCCATACTTATGATAGCTTGTAGCATTGCCTCGTCACCCCTTTCTATCTAAAAAAGAACGCCTTTCAAAAAGCCCTGAAATCCCAGGAATGCCATTGCCATCAGCCCCGTGGATATGAGAGCCACTGGAAAGCCCTTGAGCGGGGCGGGTATATCCGCCAGCTCCAGCCTCTCCCTGATGCCAGCAAAAAGCAGGATAGCAAGGCTCCAGCCCAGCGCCGCTGCCAGTCCATTGGTCAGCGTCTCTATGAAGGTGTAGCTTTCTCTGATATTTAGGATGGCTGCACCTAGAACGGCGCAGTTTGTGGTGATGAGAGGCAAGTAAATCCCGAGTGCCTGGTACAGGACGGGACTCACCTTAAGTATTACGACCTCTACAAACTGCACCAGAGAAGCTATTATAAGGATGAACGCAACGGTCTGCAAGTACCCAAGACGCAGCGGTTCCAATACAAACCAGTAAAACGCCCAGCTGATGAGCGAGGCCATCGTGATGACAAATATTACCGCCATTGACATACCTATTGCTGTCTCAAGCTTCCGCGAAACTCCAAGGAAGGGGCAGATCCCAAGGAATCGAGCGAAAACAAAATTGTTGATCAATACGCCGCTTAACAATATGGCAAAAAGCTGCATCAGCTTACGCCTCCCCTCCTAAGATTTCAGCTTGCCGCGGCCAGTAGCAACGTTCAACAGCCCCAGCAGGACACCCATTGTGATGAACGCGCCCGGGGGAGACACCATGACCCGCGCGGGCTCAAATCCAAGCCCTCCTGTGAACACCGGATTGCCAGCTATGGTCAGGTTTGCAGTGCCTAGGATCTCCCGAACACTCGAGATCACCAGCAGGGCAAGCGTAAACCCTATCCCCATCCCCAGACCGTCCGCAATTGAGTTCAGTAAGGGCCGTTTTGAGGCGAACGCCTCTGCACGCGCAAGGATGATGCAGTTTACCACAATCAAGGGAACAAAGATACCCAACTTGACGTGGATCGCTGGTAAGTATGCATTCATTACCAGGTCTGCCATGGTAACAAAGGTGGCAATAACCACAATGAAACAAGGGATCCGGATCTTCTCCGGTATCACGTGTCGCAGGACGGCAATGATCAAGTTTGAAGAAGTGAGAACAAAAATCACAGCCATCCCCATCCAGAACCCGTTTTCCACGGCTGCGGTCACGGCCAGCACAGGGCACATTCCCAGGACTAGACGGAAAACAGGGTTCTCTTTCAGTATTCCGTTGGTAAAATCCCTAAAGAGACCAATCACGCCGTTCACCTCCAGAATGTGCCTCAGCGACTCTTAACATAACCAAACCTACGTGGCACCGTAAACCTGTCCATCAGCGGGGTAGCAATGTTCATCAGCAGAATAGCGTAAGTGACACCCTCCGGATAGCCGCCATACAGGCGGATCAGCACAGTGATTAGACCAGCACCTACACCGAAAATGATCCTGCCCGTCTTGGTAACCGGAGTGGTAACGTAGTCCGTCGCCATAAACAGCGCGCC
>DYEP01000203.1 GCA_020725675.1 Symbiobacterium sp.
AAGCTGGTTCCGGACGTGGATGACGAGGCCATGCGGATCCTGGTTTCGTACGACTGGCCGGGGAACGTCCGTGAGCTGAAGAATGCGATGGAACAAATAAGCCTTCTCTGCGACAAGGGAACCATCTACAAGAAAGATTTGCCCCCTCTGTTCGGCCAGGACTCTCTCGAAGGCGGCGGCTCACCGGGTTCCGTTGATTCAACTGGTTCCAGCGGCTCCAGCGGTTCCGGCAGTTCCGGGGGGCCCGGCGGTTTCAGCGGGCCGGGCGGTTTCAGGAGTTGTGGCGAGAGTTCCGCTGGGTTCCAGGGCTCTCTCACGGAGCGAAAGACGCATCTCGTCTCTGAGACCGAGAAGGAAGCGATCCAAAAGGCTCTCGAAGCTTTTGGGGGAAACCGCACCCGGGCTGCGAAGCACCTGGGCATATCCAGGAGGACGCTGCAGCTGAAGATCAAGAAATACGGGCTGTAACCGAAGGAATTAGGCAGCTGGCTCGCTGGCTGTATTCGGCACTTCGCATTTGTGTGGAAGCTATGCGCAGGTGCGATCGAGATTGTGCATCCCCCCGATCTTGTGTGAAACGATGTTCGCAGCTTCTGTCCAATTCGCGATAAATTGAGTGCAAGGGCGCTCTTTCCTAACGGGTTACGGCAGTGGCGCTTGACTGACCTGCATCCTTTCATCCCGGAGTTGCTAGGCTCGTTCCTGCATAGCCGACCATCTTCTTTGCTTACTCCCCACGGAGCCATCATCAAACCGCTTGCCCTGAATTCCCGCATTCTCGTGCGCGTGGCATGAAAGTTGCTCGCCATTCCCGTGGACAGCCGCTCGGGTGATCACGAGCGTCGGCGGGTGGCAAGGGGGGATGTTTCTGCTTGCAAATGACGCCATTGCGCACAGCTGCGGACATACCGGGCAGGGCAAAGGACGGCGGAAAGGTTTTCGGATTGGAGGACCCTGGCACGATTGGGCCCAGGAAAGGTCTCGAGCAACAAGAAACGGAGGTGTCATCGGTTGATAAAGAAGCTCGGCGAGTTCTTCACAAAGGTCATGGAAAGGTTTCTACC
>DYEP01000204.1 GCA_020725675.1 Symbiobacterium sp.
GCTTCGTCTCTGGCGTGTGTGCTTGCTCAACGGCTCGCACGGGTGCTCTGCCCGCACTGCCGCGAGCAGTACACCATTACCCGGGAGGAAGCAGAACGCATTCCTGACCTGCCTGTTGAGGAAACGGAAGAAGCTATCACGTTATTCCGTGCCAACCCAAGGGGCTGCATGCGCTGCAGCAACACCGGGTTCCGGGGACGCGTTGGGATATATGAGTTGTTGTTGGTGACTGAAACCATCCAGAAGCTGACCCTCGAAAGGAAATCTGCCAGGGAAATCAAAGAAGCGGCTGTCTCTGAGGGTATGGTCACACTGCGTCAGGATGGGATGTATAAAGTCAGGCGGGGGTTGACTTCGCTTGAAGAAGTAATGAGGGTGATTGTATGATGGCTGAGAAGTTACCTGGCCTTGATGAAATCTTGACGCGAACCGTTCAGATGGGTGGCTCAGATCTCCACCTGACTGCGGGATTGCCTCCCGTGGTGCGGGTGCACGGAGAACTCAGGCGCATGGACCTGCCGCGCCTTTCGCCTACGGATATCGAAGCGTTGCTTGAGCCCGCTCTTGATTCTTACCACAGGGAGCAGCTGGAACTTGACTGGGAGCTGGACTTCTCTTACTCCATCTCAGGGGTGAGCAGGTTCCGGGTGAATGTAATGAAGCAGCGCGGATCGCTGGCGGTGGCGTTCCGGGTCGTTCCCATCGGAATACCAAGTTTTGACAGCCTGGGGTTGCCTCCGCTCATAAAGGAATTTGCCAGGCTCCCCCGCGGGCTGGTCCTGGTGACAGGCCCGACCGGAGCGGGCAAATCTACGACCCTGGCCTCGATAATAGGGCTGATTAACGAGGAGCGGAGCGTCAATATTGTTACGATCGAACACCCTATCGAGTTCTTGTATACGCACAAGAAGGCCATGATCAAACAGCGGGAGGTCGGCAGCGACACCAAGTCGTTTGCAGAGGCGCTAAGACGCGTCTTAAGGCACGACCCGGATGTCCTGCTTATCGGTGAGATGCGGGACCTGGAAAGTATATCCATCGCTCTGACTGCGGCAGAGACGGGCCATCTAGTTTTCTCTACGCTGCATACCCAGACTGCGCCGCTCACCATCCACAGGATAGTCGACGTGTTCCCGGACAGGCTCAGAAATCAGGTGAGCCAGCAGCTGGCAGACTCTCTGCAGGGTATCATTGCGCAGCAGCTCCTGCCTCGCGCCGACGGGGAAGGGCGAGTCGCTGCAGTTGAGGTACTGGTGAGCACGCCGGCCGTACGGAATCTGATCCGTGAGAACAAGGAACACCAACTGTATACGGTGATGCAGACGGGAAGGGCGTTCGGAATGCAGACGATGGACCAGGCCTTGGCCGAGCTATGCTTGTCTGGCATTGTTACAAAAGAAGTAGCGCTATCCCGGTGTGTCGACCGTGTTGAGATTGAGAGGATGCTTAAGAAAGGCTCAAGGAACAGCTGATTCTTTTTTCCTGCTGGCAGAAGCCGGTTAGACTGGCAAGTACTTGACGCCGCGAAACTGAAAAAATACAATTAACGTGTAATAAAGCCTTAAGACACGGTGAGACGACCCCGTAGACAAAGATAACCTTGGGATACTGAGGATTGAGACCGGACTCGCACCTGAACAGGTGGATATGGGGGTAGGCTGGGTGTCCTTGTTTTGTTACGAGGTTCTGGATAAGTCAGGGAACCTGCTGACCGGGAAACTGGAAGCGGAACATGAGTTAGCTGCCGGGGAGCGATTGCGGAAGATGGGCTACACGGTTATAGGGGTAGAAAAGGTACGACCTTCCCTCTTGCGGGCAGTCCTCAGCAATCGCCGGAACGTGAGCACAGGTGAACTTAGCCTTTTCAGCAGACAGCTGGCGGCCATGCTCTCCGCGGGGATCCCGCTGACGCGGAGTCTGTACGCGCTTTCTGAACAGACTTCTAACCCTACATTGGGCAGCGCGGTGAACGAGGCAGCACGCAACGTAGAAGGTGGGATGGATTTCTCTGAGTCCTTACGGGCTTATCCAGAAGTGTTCTCGCCAATGTACGTGGATATGGTAAAAGCAGGAGAGGTGGGAGGGACCCTGGAGGATGTGCTGTCGCGGCTGTCTGAGCAGCTCGAACGCGACAGGAGTCTGAAGGATAGTATCAGAGCCGCCACGATGTACCCCATGGCGGTGCTCGCATTCGCGTGTGCAATTACGCTAGTAATACTACTTTTCATTGTTCCTGTTTTTGTGAACATGTTCCCACCCAACATAACCTTGCCTCTTCCTACCAGGATGATTATCTCAGTGAGCTCGTCTTTGAAAACGCACTGGTATGTTTACGTGCTTGTGATAGGCATCATCCTGTTTGGAATGAGGATTTACCTGGTAACCGGTAGAGGCCGGGAAGCATGGGATAGAATCCGGTTTCGCTTACCTATCTTTGGTGCGCTGCTTTACAAGACCGCCATTGCACGATTGGCGAGGACTCTGTCTACCCTGCTTTCCGGCGGGGTACCTGTCATACAGGCGCTGGAGGTAGCAGGGCCTGCTTCAGGGAGCAAGCAGATAGCGGACGCGGTGCTGCTCGCCACTGAAATGGTTCAGGAAGGCCAGAGCCTGGTCGGACCGTTGCGGCAGAGCAAGGTTTTTCCCGCAATGGTGACGATGATGGTCGGTGTCGGGGAGGAGACAGGCGAACTCCCCTCAATGCTCGGCCGCGTCGCGGATTTCTATGAAGCTGAGGTCGCTACCATGTCCAAGCAATTGGCGAGCCTAATAGAGCCCATTCTCATAGTTACAGTTGGCTGTATCGTTGGATTCCTGGTTGTCTCTTTATACCTGCCGATTTTTTCGGCCATTACCCAAGTCCGATAGGAGTGCATTAAGGATGGCAGAAGAGCCCACGTCAGATGCAAACCCCGACCTGGAAACGGCTTTTCGCGAATACCTCCTGACACCCGGCGAGGAACAGCTTGCCGAGCTGGCGGTGGCGGCAGAAAGGCTCATCCGCCACTTCGCCAGTATCTACGCACCTGGCCGTGTAACCGAAGATGTGCTTCAGGCCGGATTTGAGGGTCTGTTAAAAGCTGTGAAGAAGTACGATGCGAGCAGGGGCTGTACGTTCACTACTTACGCGGGCCACTGCATCATTGGGGAGATTCGCCATCACGTTCGGAAAGAAGCATCACATCGCAGGCTGGGCTGCATTTCCCGGTTGCAGGACCGGGTGGATCAGGTAATCAGTGAGGAGTTTTCAAGGACCGGGACGGTCCCGACCCTGAGTGATATCGCTCTGCGCGTCAACGTGCGCGAGGAAGGGTTGATCCAGGCGATGACCGCGGGATGGGTTTCCCTGGATGAGGTAAACTTAAACCGGATTCACAGCAAAAGGTATGAGAGCTTCCGCCTGCCCATAGAGGACC
>DYEP01000205.1 GCA_020725675.1 Symbiobacterium sp.
CGTGATCCACGAAAATGGGATGGAGCCGGTCTCCGATGGCGCGGTGAACCAGGACGGCGGATACGGTAGAATCAACCCCACCCGAGACTGCTGCCACGGCGTGCCCTTGGCCTACTTTGGCCCGGATCTCTTCGACGGCATGCTCGATGAACCGTTCCATCGTCCAGCGAGGCGAGAGACCAGCGATGTTGAAGAGGAAGTTTCGAAGGATTTGATCCCCTTGGGGTGTGTGTTTTACCTCCGGATGGAACTGGACACCGTAAAACCTCCGAACGGGGTCCCCCATTACGGCCACGGGTGTTTTGGCGGTTTTGGCCATAACCCGAAAACCCGGCGGAAGCTTCGCTACGGAATCGCCGTGGCTCATCCAAACCGGGACTTGTCGGGGAAGCCCGAGGAACAAGCTTTCGGGCTCGATGATGTGAAGGGTAGCTGGACCGAACTCACGCCCTCCCGCCTGTTCGCCGGGCACCACCTCGCCCCCGAGCACCTTGGCCATAGCTTGCATTCCGTAGCAGATCCCCAGAAAGGGCAGACCGATCTCAAAAACCCCCGAATCCGGCAGGAGTGCTCCGGGTTCGTATACGCTACCCGGCCCCCCCGACAATATCACTGCCCCGGGGGCCAGAGACATGAGCTTCTTCCTGGTTATGTTACCGGGAACCACGGTAGAGTAGACTCTTTGTTCCCTCACCCTCCGAGCAATTAGCTGAGTGTACTGTGCGCCGAAATCGAGTATGACCACATGATCTGATCTCTTGCCGGGGGCGATGCGTGAACTCATTAACCTCACTCCTGTCGAGGGGTCAGATACGGACCGACAATTTCCCGATTGTTTAGAATTTGATACCGGGTAGAGTTATGTTAAACAATTTCTAACGGGAGTATATCAATACGCTGGAAAGGTCGCAAGATCACTAGCACGAGGCGGAAAGCCGCCGCCCTCCCCCGAGTACAGCCCTTCGCCAGCGTTCTTCGCAATAGAAGTTCGGATTTTAAGATGATAACCCCAACCACGATAAACTCCTTCTGCGACGTGTACCGGCGAGCTGCCCCGGTTCAAGCGATTTCAAGAGCTTGCCCCAGCAGCAGCAAACTCCCACCGGCGCCTCGTTCCGCTCTTACTTCGATAGTCTGTACTTCAGGAGCTTCTCAGCTTCTGATATGAGGGCGGGTACCAAAGAGAGGCTTACCACTGTGAGCCACATTTCCCATGTAAGTACGGCGGTTCCGAAGACCACTTGAAGAGGTGGAATGTATACCACCACGAGAAGTAGCGCCACCGATGCCATGCACGCGAAAAAGGCCGACCTGTTGGTGAAGAATCCGATCTCGTAAAGGGGTCTTGACATCGATCTACTTGTCTGAGCTCTCCACACTTCCGCCAGGACTATACAGGAAAACGCCATCGTCCTCGCCACATCCAGGCCGTGCCTGAAGCCCAGGGAAAAGGC
>DYEP01000206.1 GCA_020725675.1 Symbiobacterium sp.
ATAGGAGGTTTGGAAAGGTAAAGACCTGACTGCCAAAAGAGGTGACAAAGACAACGAGAAGACGGCTCACTGCCGTCTCCTTCTTTTTATTCTCCAAGAGCTGGCGGTTCTATCTCTACACTGCCCGAAGCCCTCCTGCCCCTGTCCTGGAAGGAATCAAAGTTTATCTTCAGAAATTACTATCTGAAGGCGAGGCTATCCCCGACTGCGGTGCCAGTGTTGCGTATAGTGCCTGCAGGCAGTTCGAGCACAGAAACGCTCTGCCGGATAAGCGGTGCCATGCTGTTGGGTTGCATCTCTTCGATGACCCAGCATACTTTTCCCTTCCGATCTATATAGATGACGTCGATGGGAAATCTCATAAAGAACGTGTGCACGGACTGGCAAGGGGTGATGAGCAGGCCCTGACCTGGCAAAAGACATTTCCGCCCCAGCAGTCCTTTCAGACGGGTCAACGGTCTGTCGGCAACTTCTATACGATCAGAGAGGATGAGTCCCCGGGTTTCATTATAGACTCTCAGAGTGCATCAACTCATTTCTTGAAGGGAGGCAAGAACCTGGTGGAAAGAGAACTTATGCACAGTCTGCGCGATCTCGCCAAAGATCTCGGTGCAGATCTTTTCGGCGTTGCGCAGCTGAATCCTGCCCGGTCGCTGCTTGGAGATGAACTGGTTAGTCAGTTCCCCAGAGCGGTTTCCTTAGCAGTTAGGTTACCAGGCACTCTCGTCGATCAGATAAGGCAAGGTAAACGAGGGCTCTTAACATACGTCCACCACATTTATCATACTGTCAACCCCATGCTCGACAGGTGCGCGCTGGCGGTTGCTAAGGCCATAGAACAGGCCCACTTCCAGGCGTTACCCATCCCCGCGTCTCACACTCTCGATACGGACCATCTGCTCGGCTTCATGTCACACAAGTGTGCAGCGCACCTGGCCGGCCTCGGCTGGATAGGTCCAAGCTGCCTTCTTGTCACGCCAGAATATGGACCCAGAGTTAGGCTGGCCACCGTATTGACGGACGCGCCTTTTGAGACGGGTACTCCGATTGAAGACCGCTGCGGAGAGTGCGATCTGTGCGTAAAGATATGCCCGGTATCAGCGTTTACCGGCAGGCGCTTTTCTGCCAGCGAACCGCGGGAGGCAAGGTTCGATGTGTTTGCGTGCTCTGAATTCTCTCGAAAGAGACGCAGCAAATGGAATGTTTCCCATGGCTCCATATGCGGGCTGTGCGTGTGGGTGTGCCCGTTTGGGAGACCCGAGGAATAAACGTTTATGAGCGTACGGAGGTGCAATTATATGTCAGAAGACAAGACTACCTGGGAAAACGGAGATACAGGTGAAAAGCCCACTCTCACCCCTCTTGGTTTGGCTTTGATCACGATTGGGATGTTTATTAACCAGGCGTGGATCTATATGGGACTCGTGGTGGAAGGTCAGGAAATGAAGAAGGATCTGGCGCAGGCACAGCTGGCAATAGACTGCGCGTCAGAACTGTTCAGGCTGGCCTCTCCGTTCATAAATGAAGAGGACAGGCGGAGGCTGCGTGCAACTCTTGCAGACGCAAAAATCAACTTTGCGAACCAGAGCAAGGATGGTACGTCTACTTAATCAGAGTGTAGATGACAAGTGGCTCATCCTGACTGGGTTCGATAAACAGGATTCTTGCCACACCTAGTTCTCCCCTGCACACTGGACAAAAACAGGCGTGGGGGGCCAGGCAGTAATAGTAGACGGATCGGCCCACAGGTACACCGTAATAGTTACTATTTTTCACAGGCATCCCGTCTATGTCTACGATGGTGTCGGAAGGCAAGAGATGGTCTGCATAAGAAATGACGGTGTGAATGGGATCGGGGCTGCTGTAAGCGGGTCCCACACACAGCCACAGCAAGAACAGACACAACACAGGCGCTTTTGCCGATTTCACGCCCATTCCTCCCCATATCAGGGTATGGCGTACGCACTCGATTCATTCAAGAAACCTGGCAGCGAGGTGAATGTTTTGAAGCGCGAGATAAGGGTACTGCTCGCTGACGACCACCTGGTAGTCAGAGAGGGAACGCGCGAACTGCTTGAGAGGGAAGGCGACATAAAGGTGGTAGCAGAGGCGAGCGACGGCGACGAGGCTATCCGGCTGGCCGAGGAAGTATGCCCGGACGTATGCATCATGGATGTCGCCATGCCCGGTACCAACGGCATAGATGCCACCCGGGTAATAAAACAGCGCTGCCCTGATACGTCTATTCTGGTCTTCTCCGCTTATGACGACGACCAGTACATTTCCGCGTTGCTCGAAGCGGGCGCTTCAGGATACTTGCTGAAAAACGTCCGTGGGGCCGAGCTGGTACAGGCAGTCCGCTCCGTGTTCCAGGGCGAAGCTGTGCTTCACCCGTCAATCGCCAGGAAGGTCATCGGTAAGCTTTCAAAGAGACCGGCATCCGTTCCAGAAGCGACGGACAGCCTGAGCGACCGGGAACTGGAAGTATTGAAACTGGTGGCAAGAGGTATGAGCAACAAGGAGATCGGCAGGGAACTGTTCATTAGCCCTCGGACCGTCCAGGTACACCTCGCCAACATCTTTACCAAACTGGACGCAAGCAGCCGGACTGAAGCTGTCTTTCGTGCGATAAAGAGGGGACTTATTGAGGTGGATGAGAATGGCTTCTCTTGAGTTTGATATAGCGGTATTGCTTCATGAGAGAGGGCCGCTCCAGGCCGCGCTCGAACGTGCTGCAGCCCGCATCGCCGAGTACTTCTCAGCCGACGGCGTCACTGTGTTTGCCCACGACGTGGCTGCATGCGCCATCGTTTCCGAGGCGGCATGGGGGACTGACCTTGTGGGCGAGCGCATTTCGCTCAGGCTTCACGAAGGCTCCATCTTTCTGTCAGTACTGCGAAGCGGTTTGCCTGTTACGCTGCGGAATAACGAAAGCGGTGGCGATGAAGTACTGGACTTTTCTGTTGCAGGAAGTGTGCTCATTTGCCCGCTCTCTGCAGGCGAACCTGCGGAGGGGCTGCTTGTGCTTTCGTGGAGGGGAAGCCGCGAGGAGATGCTCTCTGCTGAACAGGAGGCTGAGCTTCTGCGCACTGCCCGCATTATCGCCCTCAACATGGAGCGCTACAGGCAGTACGAGGAACTCGAGAGGTCAGAAGAAAAGTACCGTGCGATCACAGAGAATGCCAGCGACATGGTCTTTACAACAGATACCGCAGGCCGTTTTACGTTCCTAAACAGTGCTACCCGCGATGTGTTGGGTTATTCGCCCGAGTCTTTGATCGGCAGCTTTTTCTCAAAGGTAGTTACGCCACAAACGTGGGAACGTACAAAGACCGCGCTCAAGGACGCGAGGCGAAGCGGCGAAAGAAACCTGTCGCTGGAGTGGACAGGCGTGCGTGAGGACGGCACAGAGGTGCTGCTTGATGTCCGGCTTTCTTCGCTTCGGAAGAACGGCGAAACCGCAGGGCTCATAGGCATTGCTCGGGATATCACGGAAAAGAGGCGTATGCAGCAGGAAATTGCAAGGAGAAGTGCGGAGCTGAACCATTCATTGAGGCGGCAGTCAGAGCTTCAAGATTACCTCGCGTTGGTTACCCGTGCGCAGGAGGAAGAACGAAAGCGGATCGCACGCGAGCTGCATGACACCACTGTACAGGCGCTTGTAGCGATTTCCCGTCGTCTTGACCTGGGAGCACAGGAGATCTATTCAAACCCGAGGTCGGCGAAGGAACGTGTCCTGGAAGCAACCGAACTAATCGACGCCACCCTGGAAGAACTCAGGCGCACAACCCGTGACCTCAGGCCCCCCATGCTCGACGACCTCGGGCTCTTGCCTGCGCTTGAGTGGCTCGCAGCAAGGTACGGCAAAGAGGCGCATGTGGAGACGGAAGTGCTTGTGGACGGAACGCCATGCAAGCTGGACCCGGACGTGGAACTGACGTTATTTAGGGTTGTG
>DYEP01000207.1 GCA_020725675.1 Symbiobacterium sp.
AAAGGCCAGGAAAATCTTGGCCGCGCCTAACTCCCCAATGAATTGGGAAAAATGCGGCGCGGCGTATCTTCAAGAGCGTAGGTCTGGCCATACAGGATGTAGCTGTGGCGGCACTTGTCTACCGGCGTGCCAGGGAGAAGGGGGTCGGTACCGCTTTGACCCTGGAGTAGGTCCGCTTGAAAGTACAGGCCTTGCACTGTTCGTCAGACTGCAGCGCGCAGAGCGAATTGCACACATCACCCGTCACCCCGGCCTACTTCAAGCCGGGTAAGCGCTCTTTTCAGTGCGTTTTCTGCCCGGATATGATCTGCATCATCCTGATGGAGCCTTGATTCGGCTCTTTCCTTCGCTCTGACAGCCCGTTCAATGTCGATCTCATCGCGCCGTTCGGCTGCTGTGGAAAGCACAATTGCGCCTTCAGGATTTACCAGGACAAGGCCGCCCGCCACTGCAAACTTGGTTCTTCGGTCTGCAAGTGCTGTATCCATTTCGCCCACTGCAAGCGCTCCGATAAGCGGTGCGTGTCCCTTCAAGATCCCCAGGTCACCATCGCTCGCCCGTAGTTTTAAAAAATCCGTCTCTTCGGTTACGTCCTTTTCCGGAGTGATGATCCTGAGAGTGAACCGTGATTTCATTGCCGCTTCAGCTCCTCTGCCTTGATGGCTACTTCATCTATGGTGCCCACCATGTAGAACGCTTCTTCCGGGTACTCGTCCATGTCCCCGTTGATGATACGGGCAAACCCCTTCACCGTCTCGGCCCTGGGCACGTAGCGGCCTTCCTGTCCGGTGAACTCCTGAGCCACAAAAAAGGGCTGTGTGAGAAACCGTTGAATCTTCCTTGCGCGTGAGACTATCACTTTGTCTTCCTCGGATAGCTCGTCTACACCCAGTATGGCGATGATATCCTGAAGTTCCTTGTAACGCTGGAGGATCTCTTGTACTTTCCTTGCCACCTGGTAGTGCTCATCTCCGATCACCTCCGGGTCCAGGATCCTCGATGTGGAAGAAAGAGGGTCCACTGCAGGATAAAGCCCGAGCTCGGCCACCTGACGCGAAAGCACTGTGGTGGCATCAAGGTGCGCGAACACCGTGGCAGGCGCAGGGTCCGTGATGTCATCTGCCGGAACGAATACCGCTTGCACGGAAGTAATCGACCCCCTTTTGTTGCTAGTGATCCGCTCCTGCAACATACCCACTTCCTGTGCCAGGGTCGGCTGGTAACCCACCTCAGCGGGCATCCTGCCAAGCAGCGCGGACACTTCAAGCCCTGCCTGGACAAACCGGAATATGTTGTCGATAAATAGCAGTACGTCCTGCCTGAGCTCATCCCTGAAGTACTCGGCCATGGTGAGCGCCGTAAGTCCTACGCGCATCCTGGCCCCGGGCGGTTCGTTCATCTGACCGAATACCATGACCGTCCTGTCCATCACCTGGGCCTGCTGCATCTCAAGCCAGAGCTCGTTACCTTCCCTTGAGCGTTCGCCGATCCCCGCAAATACCGATACACCCCCGTGCTCCCGCGCGATGTTGCGTATCAGTTCCATGATAAGTACGGTCTTGCCCACGCCGGCACCGCCGAAGAGCCCCACTTTGCCGCCTCTTAAGTAAGGGGAGAGTAGATCGAGCACCTTAATGCCCGTCTCGAACACAGAGAGCCTGGTCTCCTGTTCGTAAAGGGAAGGCGCGGGACGGTGGATAGGATGGAGAGCTGAAGGTGCGATGGGTCCTGCGCCATCCACTGGTTGCCCGAGCACATTGAAGACTCTGCCGAGAACCTCCCTACCTACCGGTACGTGGATGGTCTGACCGGTATCCACCACCTCCATGCCCCTTCTTAGCCCCTCGGTGGAAGTCATAGCCACGCAGCGTACGGTGTTATCTCCCAGGTGGTGGAACACCTCCAGCACCAGCTCGTCCTTTTCCCCACGCGCGGCTTGAAACGGCCCTGTGTGAGGTATCGGGTGGTCAAAGGTAACCTTCAGACAGTTGTATATCGGCGGGACATCGTCCTTGAACCGTACGTCCACTACCGGACCGATGACCTGTACAATCACACCTTTCCTGTTCATCCCAGTGCCTCCGCTCCGCCCATCACTTCCGCCATCTCTCTGGTTATTCGCTCTCTCCTCAACCTGTTGTACAGTATGCTCAGTTCATCCAGCAAGTCTTCAGCCTTTCGCGAGGCATTGTCCATCGCTCTGATCCTTTGGGTGAACTCGGCCACTCTCGATTCGGCCAGGGCCAGCAGTATTCGCGAGGCGACATGCAAGTGGCTCGCCTCCTCGATAACTACCTTGTATGAAGGTACGAAGATTACATCCGGAGCCGGGCCGAACCTGGCCGGGATCACCACTTCGCGTACGACCTCAAATTCGAGCGCACTCCTCATCGCAGGGTAGATGAGTACCAGTTCTTCAGGTAGCAGTCTGATGCTGCCTGTCAGCGCCTCCATGATGTCCCTTACCGCGTCCATGCAAGGGGCGTCATGCAGCCCCTGCATGATTCTTTTTGCCCGCACACCGTAACTGGGCATGAATGCGGCCAGTCTTTGTCCCACGGCGATAATCGGGGACTTTTGTTCGTGCTGTGCGAGCTGCCGCACTACGCTGGTGTTCAGCGCACCCACAAGTCCCCTGTCAGTACCAAAGGCCACCACCACCCGTCCCTTCACTGGTCCAGGCGGTATCTCCCCGAGGTACCCCACGGCATACTGTACCTCGCGGGTAAAGCGGCGTACGCTGTCCGCCTTTGGCCGTACCCTGGCCAATTTCGCTGTAGACACCAGTTTCATCGCAGAAGTGATCTTAAGCGCGCTCTGCACACCGCGCATGCGTCCCTTGAGCACCCTCACGTCTTTCATCAGTACGGCTCCTCCCTTTCAGAGACGAAGTGTTTATCAAACTCGGAAAGCGCTCTGTCTAGCGGCCCGGCCACATCCCCCGCTTGTATGGCCTTTACCACCTCCGGGTGCTCTCTGACCAGGAAATCGATGAACTCATCCTCGAAACGGCGCACCGCACGCACGGGCACGCGGTCCAGATACCCTGAGACTGCCGCATATATCACTGCGACCTGGTGCTCAACAGGCATGGGCCGGAACCTCGGCTGTTTGAGCACTTCTACGATCCGCTCCCCCCGCACAAGCCGCCTCCGCGTGCTCCTGTCTAAATCCGTTGCGAACCTGGCAAACGCCGCCAGCTCACGGTATTGGGCAAGTTCAAGGCGGAGCCTTCCTGCTACCTTCCTCATGCCGGCGGTTTGTGCAGATCCGCCCACTCTGGACACACTGAGTCCTACATTGATGGCAGGCCTCACCCCTGCAAAGAATAGATCGGACTCAAGGTAGATCTGTCCATCGGTAATGGAAATAATGTTTGTAGGTATGTACGCAGAAATATCTCCTGCAAGCGTCTGCGCAATGGGAAGTGCAGTCATCGAACCGCCTCCCAGTGCGTCCGCCAGCTTCGCCGATCTCTCAAGGAGCCTTGAGTGCAGGTAAAAGATATCGCCCGGGTACGCTTCCCGTCCCGGGGGTCGCCGCAGAAGCAACGACATGGCCCTGTATGCCATAGCATGCCTTACCAGATCGTCGTAGACTACAAGCGTATCGCCCCCCCGATACATGAAGTACTCTGCCATTGCACACCCTGAAAAAGGCGCAAGATACTGCATTGGGGCGGGTTCACTGGACGGAGCAGATACCACGATAGTATGGTCCATGGCACCCGCGTCGCGCAGCGCTTGAACAGTACGAGCTACGCTCGATGCCTTCACCCCGATTGCCACATACACGCAGATCACACCGGTGCCTTTCTGGTTGACTATGGCATCGATGGCAATTGAAGTCTTCCCCGTCTCTCTGTCGCCGATGATGAGTTCTCTCTGACCCCGTCCAATGGGGACCATGGAATCGATGGCTTTGAGACCTGTGTGAAGCGGAGTTCGTACAGGTTGCCGCTCGGAAATCCCTGGAGAGGGAGATTCCACAGGCCTGGTTTCGGTGGAGTGAACAGGACCTCTGCCGTCCACCGGTTCTCCCAGGCTATTCACCACTCGGCCTACAAGTGAAGCGCCGACCGGTACCTGGAGCACCTCCCCCGTGGAAGTCACACGGTCTCCTTCTTTGACAGCTCTTGTATCTCCGAGCACTACCGCACCGACTGTGTCCTCGTTCAGGTTAAACGCGATGCCGGATGCGCCTCCGGAAAACTGCAGCTTCTCTCCTAACACGGCGCCGGAAAGGCCCGACACGCGCGCGATGCCGTCTCCCACAGTCAGTACCACGCCTGTGCTGTGTGGCACCACATGGCCTTCATACTCCAAGATCCTCGCCTTTATGCGCTCGGTTAGATGCTTGATGTCAGTACTCATGCGTGACCTCGTCCCTCATTCGGGCGATGGCGCCGCGGACGCTGAAGTCCCATTCAGAATCACCCACGGCAATGACTACGCCTCCCAGCACTGCCGGATCCACGGTGTACTGGATGCCCTTATCCGTCCCTACCAGCGCCCTGACTTTGGCAAGGACGTGTCGCTTTTCCCTCGCAGAGAGGGGCACGGCGGAGGTCACCCGGATTTGGCGGTGCTTGCCCTCTACGATGTCCGCCAGCGCCCTTGCGATGTCCGGCAGCATTTCTATAGCGCCATCCTTCGCGAGTACGTGAAGAAACGCCCGAGTCAGCGATGTACCATCGTCGGGCAGCAGGTGGTCGATGAGGCGTTCTCGCTCGCCCGGAGAAAGCGTGGCCAGTGAAACGCCTGTTTCTGACAGCACAGCGGAAAATGCAAGAACCTGCGACAGCACCGCTTTTGACAGCCCCCTCTCCCGGGCAAGCCCGGCCAGTGCCTGCGCGTAGCGGACGGAGGTGCCCAATCACTTTACCTCCTTCAGGTATCTCCTTAAAAGTTCGCCGTGGGAGCGCCTGTCCACAGTCTGACCTACCACCTTCTCAGCTATGGTAAACGCCAGCGACGCAGCCTCAGATAGCGCCTCCGTCTTCAGCCGTTCTCGTTCACGTAACAGCTCTTCTTCCGCACGTGCCAGCGCCTCTCTCATACGCCGGTCCGCTTCTTTTTGAGCTTTTTCCAGGTGGTTTCGCGCCCTGGATTCTGCGGTTGCGATGATGCGTTCTGCCTCTTTTCCCGCCATGTACAGGCTCCTTGAAGCATCGTCCCTCTTGTGCCTCGCCAGGGCCAACATCTCTTCAGATTCCTTTAGCCGCCGTTTGATGACCTCTTCTCTTCTCTCGATGAAAGAGAGTACAGGGTCGTAAAAGAACCGCCTTAAGAGATACATAAGGATCAGGAAGTTCACGATCTGGGCGATGAAATCGATGGACCTGATCATCCCTTCACTCTCCCGCCAGGAGCCTAGAGAACAGCGGCAGGGCGAAAGTGAAAATCAAAAACAGCGCGACAGCCAGCGCATATATCCCGGTGGATTCGGCAATGGCATCTCCCAGGATCAGGTTGGTGCGGATCTTACCCTCTGCCTCGGGCTGCCTCGCAATGGCCTCCAGCGCCTTTCCCGCTGCATAACCTTCACCTATGCCTGGACCTATCCCAGCTATCATAGCGAGCCCGGATCCAATGGCCACCGCCGCAATGATGATCACAGCGCCGTCAATAGGCATTTCACATCACCTCTCAATGCATTGTCTCGCCGATATAGGCAGCGGCGAGCAGTGTAAACACAAACGCCTGTACTGCACCCATAAACAGGTTAAACCAGCCAAGGAGCGGAACGGGCACTGCAAACCTGGCGATCTGGGATATGACCCCTATCAAGATGACCCCGCCGACCATGTTCCCAAACAGCCTGAACGCATGGGAAACAGGCTTGACCAGGGTGCCGATGAGATTGAGCGGAAACAGGATGGGCATGGGCTCTATGAATTCCCGAAGGTAGCGCCCCAGCCCCTTCGCCCTTATGCCTGACGACTGCGCCACAAGGAACACCATGAACGCCAGCGCTGCAGGGATCGAAAGGTCCGAAGTGGGGGCGACCACCCCCGGCAGCACCCCCACGAGATTGGCAGCAGCTACGTAGATCCCAATAGTCGCAACAAACGCATAATATCCTCTCCACCTGTCCCCTAGCATACCGACAAGCAAGTCTTTGAAGAACAATACCACGAGTTCAGCCACATGCTGCTTCCCTGTGGGTATTTCGTTGAGGTTTCGACCGAGCCACCAGCCGAGCACAACAAGCACGAATGATACAGCCATGCTCACGACCAGGGTCACGCTTATAGGGACTGTACCTACGTAAAACAGTACCGGAGATATCAACATCGATCCCCCCGGATCAGGTAGATTGTTGCGGCCACGCGTACGCTTAAAAGTCCAGCAAATGTCCCCCAGAAGCTGATAGGTTCGGCGAGCGCCGATACCGCCAGTGCTCCTGCCCCGAGCAGATATCTTAACATGTACCATGTCCACCAAAGCCCTGGGGACAGAAAACCCGAGCGGAGTAGGTGATCCACGTTCCATGAAAGCAGACTGAAGTTGACCATAGAGACCGAAGTCCCCATGAAGAGCCCGGCGGCCAGCGGAGGATTCCCGCTGGCTAACGAACCGAGCGCTCCCAAAAGCCCAAGTGCTGCTGCGTCAACAAGCACCCGTCGCTGCATCAGTCGCCAAACCTCTTTAGCATGTTATAGGCGTAAAAGAACCCGGACGCAATTCCAAGTAGTAGAAAGATGACGGTGAACAACCCGGACTTTCCAGTCCTTCCGTCAAGCCAGAACCCGAGGTACGCAAACCCGAGCACCAGAATGGCAAGACCAAGCCCGATCTCTGTTGCCAATGCAAGCGCCCGGAAGTCTCTGAATTTGCCGGCCATATGCCATCCTCTCCGTGATATAGTTTGTTTTCCGAAGGTACAGTATGCGAGGATTGACTAGGTCATGGTTCGGATCTCCCGGAGCAGGGCACCAACGAGCAGGGGGAGCCGCCTTTGGAGCCCTGGTGTCAGACCGTACCCGAAATCGATCCGGGCAGGCTGTACACCAAAGAGCCTTATCCTTAAAGAAGGTACCTGTGCCTGGAGCATAAAGATGAGACTTTCGAGCCTGAAGTCGTGGAGCGCAAACGCCGTGCAGGTCCTGCCCGACAGTTGCGCGAGTTGTCCTGGGTCCAACCTGTACACGGCGCCCGGACGCCTGTTTCCCATCACCGCGTCAACTAACAGTACCTGGCTGTGTTCTGAAACCAGAAAGGGGACAGAGAAGATCTCGGTACCTACCTCCCGCACGAGTGTACCGGGTGGCAACCTCCTTTCAGACAGCGCCCTCACAAGCCAAACGCCCAACCCGTCATCTCTCAAGAGCAGGTTCCCAAGGCCAAGCACTACTTGAGTATTACGTAACACCTTCATTTCTTCTTTCCAAGAGGCATGTAGCCTGTGAAGATGGACCTTAACCTGTTCACTCCCGAGGTCAGGGTAAGGTAGATGTGTCCCATCACTGTGACGGTAAATGCCAGCATGCACAGGTAGTGAAGCCTTCGGACCCTGTTCAGTCCTCCCAGCGCGGTCTCCACGCGGCCTAGCATCTTGGGAGCATATAGCGTAAAGCCAGTAGCCGCAAGGCATGTGGTCAGCGGGAACCAGGACGTAAACAGCACCTTCTGCAGGGGATTATACTTAGGAAACTGCTTTTTTTTGGAATGCAGGAAGAGTTCATAGCCCACATAAGAAGGAATCTCAGCCAGGTCTTGCTTGCAGGGTACCAGGTCCCTCAGGTTCCCTGTCCGCAGGCCGTGCCAGATGCGCCAGAACATACTGCCCGTCAAAGCGAACTGGCCTGCAAAGTGAGCAAGCCGAGCCTGTCTCATGTTCTTCATAGGTACGATCCCTGGCCGTGAGATGTAAAGGCCGGTGTAAAGGCAAAGAAGAAAGGATAGCGCAAATGTCCAGTGGAACACCCGCACGGGAAGGGAGTGTCTTAACGTCTTGAGCACGGGCTTTTTGAGAAGATTCATGCCCTTACCTCCATCACCGTCTTTGTACCCCGGTCAAGTTGAAGCACGTGTGCCGAGCACGAGTAACAGGGGTCAAACGACCTGATGACTCTGCCGATCTCGATGGGCTGTTCAAGATCACCAATCTCTGTACCTGCGAGGGCCTCTTCCAGCGGGCCGGGTTGCCCCGAATCATCACGCGGCGAGAGGTTCCACGCGGTCGGGGTGACGATCTGATACCTCCGTATGCGCCCGCCTTTGATATCGATGTAATGCAGGAGCGTGCCTCGCATCGCGTCGGTGACTCCCATCCCCCTACAGGAACGAGGTATAACGAAGTGATCGCGCGCCGGCTCACCGGGCCGGAGCTCACCAAGCCAGTGTTTCAACAGCTGTGCAGTGCGCAGCGCTTCCCTTGCCCGCGCTTCATGACGCGCCAATACCGAATTACCTTCTTTTGCCTCCCTGGTGCCCAACGCATCTCTGGCAAGCGGTCCCCCCTCGCAGGCAAACCCTTTATACCTTGGCGCCTTCACAAACGAGTACGCCCCGGGCCTTGACATGTCAGGCACTGTGTCCTCCACACCGATTTTCCCGCCCTCTCCACTGAACCACGAAAATGCCACGCTTTCCCTGATGGCTCGGAAGTCTACTGCTTCCTTCTTGGCTGCAACGATGGCTCCCGGAGGAAAATGCCAGCCCCCGTCTGGCCTTGGGAACAGCCCGAAGCTGAGGTAGTTTTCACTCGTTCGGCCGACATGAAGATAGTCCGGATAAAAGCGCTTGAGGGTAAGCACGTCGGGCAGGTATACCTCTTCGATAAACGACTTCAGCCGGCCTATCCTTTCCTCCAGAGTACGGAGGACCTCGTCATTGGGAAACATCGATACCCCGCCGGGAATGATCCCGTGGTTGTGGGGCGCTTTGCCTCCGACCAGGGCGAGCGCTTCGTGCGCAAGCCGGGCGTGATCCACTCCCAGCCAGTAATGCTCGTGAAACATCGCCGTGTGCGCTCCAGACAGGCGGAAGTCGCGTGTGTACCCGCCTGCAAACGGATGTCCGCGAGGAGGCGTTACCCAGTCCCACAAGGCAAGCAAGTAAAAGTGCCTAATGTGGTTCTGAAGAAGATCAACACCTGTAATGACGTTGCGCAGTAGGATCCCATTAGGAGGTACCTTTGCCTTCGCAGCGGCCTCAATGGCGTGACAGGAGGCAAGCGCGTGGAAGGATGAACATATGCCGCAAATGCGCTGGGTAAAGTACGGAGCATCCCAGGGGTCCCTACCCTTTAAAATGATCTCAAACCCCCGAAAAATGGCAGTCTCGCTCCTGGCCTGTACTACGCGGTTGCCCTGTACCATCACGGTTACCGTTCCGACTCCGTTTGCCCTTGTCACCGGTGAGATCGTGATTTTGTGCAAGATTTCCTTCTCCTCCTGCGCCTGACTTCACCGCCGGGTCAGTGCGGATGCAATAGCCTTCGTTAGTTTCTGTAAAGCGGGGATCTTGATGCGCCCTGTAATTATTCTGCCGGCAAGGTGCGCCGCGATTGTAAGCAGGGTAAAGGAGCCGACTCCGATTTCCAACTCGTGAAGGTTTACCCTGCAGCCGCTGATATAGATGTCAGTCTGGTGACGGAAAAACGGGGAGAGGTGGTCAGGGAATTCTGGCGCAGTGCAGCCGATGCATGGCGAATCAGCACCGACCGGCCATCCTGACTGCTGGTCGTTCCATCGTCGTCTCGGGCAGTCGGCACGGGTCACCGGTCCCTTGCATCCCACCAGGTACATACACCCGGGCTCACCAGGTCCCCGGGCGAATTCGGCTCTTTCGAAAAGAGGTAGCCTTTCGCACAGGCTGTGCACTGTCGTGCCATACAGGAAAAGAGGCCTCCCTGCCCCGTCCACAGCGACTGCGTCTTCTCTGCCAAGACGCCGCAAGGTCTCCAGTATCCAACCGGGATTTACGGGACAACCGGGCACCTTGATCACCGGCCGGTCAAGTACTGCGGATACAGGCAAAGAGCCAGTAGGATTTGGCCAGGCCGCATAGGGGCCGCCGTACGCAGCGCAGGTGCCTGCCGCTACAACGTGGCGTGCACGTGCACCTAGCCACCTCACTGCCTCTAACGCAGTGAGATCCCGTCCATGTATTCTGCCAACTACTGCTGTATGGCCACCAAAGGCAGTAGGCACCGTCCCTTCTACCACAAGGATGAAATCCTCACGGAGCCTCTCTGGCAGACTGATCAGCGCCATGGCCCTATGACCCTCCGCAGCCGAAAGGAAGCTGCAGTAATAAAGGGTGAACTCCCTTTCGAGAACATCCCTTATGGAAGAACGGTAGGTGTTCAGAAATGAGATGATGTGCCCGTCACAAGTATTGGTCCCCAGCCAGATGAGCCCCCTGGGCGCGGAGGCACGCTTGCCTCCTGTGACGGAGTCTTTTACGGACGTGTGAACCCACCTGCCTCAGTAAGAGTATTTCTCAACCCGCATCTAGCATATTCTGGGAAGAGGTCGTCCAGACAGCGGCAATAGACGCCTGGTGCCTCCCACAGCAGTCCTGAGGAACACCTGGCCTTTGCCCGTACGAAACTGACCCACGAGCTTCGCACCGCTGCCCAGAGGGTGCTGTCTTAGGCAGCATAGCGCCTCTTCCGCGTAACGCGCGTCAACCACAGCCAGGAACTTGCCCTCGCAGGCGAGGTAGAGCGGGTCAAGCCCCAGTATATCCGCAACCCCGGCGCAGGCAGACGATACCGGAACCTGTGACTCTTCAACGATCACGTCGAGCCCGCATGATTCGGCCACCTCTGTCAGAGCCGTCGCCAGGCCTCCGCGGGTGAGGTCGCGAAGGAACCTGATCCCGGTGCACTCAGAAAGTAGCCGATCGATCACATCGGCCAGAGGGGCACAGTCGCTCCGAATCTCGGCATGCAGGCCAAACTGCTCGCGGGCTAATAAAACTGTCAGGCCGTGCTCCCCCACGTTGCCGCTGACTACGAGCCTGTCTCCTGACCTGATCATTCTCACCCCGAGCCTTAGGCCCCTGCGAACGGGTCCATAGCCTGTGGTGGTGATAAAAATGCCGTCCGCGCTGCCCTTTTCCACCACTTTAGTATCTGCAGCGATGACCTGCACCCCCGATTCCCGGGCAGCATCAGCCATTGAACGAACGATACGTTCCAGCACCGGTACGCCAAACCCCTCTTCAATGGTAAAGGCAGCAGCGAGATATCGCGGCACAGCACCGTTTACAGCCAGGTCATTCACAGTCCCGCATACGGAAAGCCGGCCTATGTCCCCGCCGGGAAAAAACAGAGGGCTTACCACGAAGGTGTCAGTTGTTATGGCGCCACTTCTCCCGCCAGTGCGAAATACAGCAGCGTCATCCATTTCTTGAATTTGGGTGCTTTTGAAATACCGGAGGAACAGGTGTTTTATGAGCTGGCGGGTGAGAACTCCCCCGTCACCATGACCAAGCTGTATCGTCTCGCCACCGTTACTTCTCATGCAGCACCTCCTTTGCCGAGCACTACGCACCGTAGCGGAAATGTGCGGCGCACGCACCTTCTTGAGATACCATGCAAGGTCCAAGCGGCTTGACCGGCGTGCACACAGTGCCGAATGCAGTACAGTCACTGGGCCTTATCCTTCCTCTTAAGACATCACCGCAGTGACACTCCGGCTTATCCGTGCTGTCAGGTAGATCCGGTGTGAACCGGTGCATCGCATCGAACCTCAGGTACTTCTCTTTAATCTGCAGCCCGCTTCGCGGGATAAGACCGAAGCCGCGCCAAGCCGAATCAATGGGTCGAAAATACTTGTCAATGACGTCCTTGGCCTTCTGATTACCCGTCTCCCGCACTACACGCCGGTACACATTGGCCACCTTCGGGCTGCGTTCGGCGATCATGTGGAGTATCCAGCAGGTCGCCATCAGGACGTCCACTACCTCAAAGCCTGCCACTACTGACGGCATCCGGTATTCTCTCGCGAGGAAGTCGAACACAGCTCTGCCGGTTATGCTGCACACATGCCCCGGAAGCAAAAGACCGTCAAGGGTCACCCCGGGCTCTCTTACCAGCACGTCAAGCACTGGCGGCATTAGTTTATGCAGACAGAGTACGGTATAGTTTGGGATCCTTTTTGACTTTGCCTCCGCAATACTGAGCGCCACGACAGGCGCAGTAGTCTCAAAGCCTACCCCGAGGAACACGACCTCTACATCTGGGTGAGCAGATGCGTAGGCAACGGCACTGGACGGGGATGATACCACTTTCACCCTCGCGCCTTGTGCCGTCTCCTCTTGAAGGGATGTGCTGCTGCCTGGTACACGCATCATATCTCCAAAAGTGGTCACGCAGACACCCGGGATGCGGGCCATCTGGACCGCCAGGTCCACATCCCCAGCGGACGTGACACAGACCGGGCATCCCGGGCCGCTTCTGAATTCCACGTAGCCCGAGAGCGCAGTGCGAACGCCCGCGCTTGAGATGACAGCAGTATGCGTGCCGCATACGTCCATGATCACCGGAACCCTGCCAAGCCTTTCAGCGGCTGTTAGCGAACGCATCCTGGCACATTCAAAGAGCCGGCTTGCAAGACCAGGGTCACGGTAGGCGTCGATCAGGTCCACGCCTTTAATATGTCCTCCCACATCCTGAGCACCTCTTTGCCTGTTGCCAGGTCCACCCTTTCGATGGCCTCTCCCGCGTGCACCATCACATAGTCTCCTGGAGCCACGTGTTCCACAAGCGATGTTCCGACCCTCCATCGTACCCCCATGTAGTCTACGAGCGCCGATCCATCGACATTCACCTCCAGTATTTTTGCAGGGATACCAAGACACACAGGTACTCACTCCTTCTTGAACCCGGGGGCCGTTCCCGGACAGGCGATAAGTCCTTTCTGCGGCAGGCCAGACCCCACACGACACACTAGGACGCAACGGCACATCCGACATTGGTTTATGACCAATGGGGGAGCGGGAGAGGGCAAGTAATTCCCCTCAGTTTACTTAAAGGATACAAGGACCCTCTCGCTCTAGCATTTACAATTGCTTTGGACAATATGTTATCACCTGGTATAAAAAGAGAAGATTGGAAATCAATTGGAACAGCAGTTTACTTTAGGGAGCGGCCATGTGTGCGGCAGAGTCCAGAGAGGGTGTATCAGGTATCCCCCGTGAAGGGGAGTAGTGGACGAGCGGGCAGGACGAATGACAGCGAAAGGGACATCTCAAGGAGAGCCGTTAGGCAACCAGGGTGCCGGAGTTTTATCAGACCGGGCTCACCCGAAGTACCGGAATGAGCCCGGCTGGAAAGGAGATCAAAAGTCCCGGACGGACTCTGCGATGCGCCTGGCAGCTGCCTCGATCAGGTCATAGCGGCGTTCATTCACTGCGGATGGATCTACAAGGGAACCACCGATGCCGAGAGCAAACGCCCCCGCTTCAAGAAACGCTCTGGCGTTTGCGGAGCTCACTCCGCCGGTAGGCACAAGCCGCACGTGTTTCAATGGGGCCTTGACCTGCCTTATATACTCCGGACCCAGAGCACCTGCAGGGAAGATCTTCACCGCCTGGGCCCCCATCTCGACAGCGTTCAAGATCTCTGTGGGTGTAAGTGCGCCGGGTATGACGACCTTACCGTAACGCAGGGCAGTCTGTACCACTCTGGGGTCCAGATTCGGGGTGACCAGGAACTCCGCGCCGGCAAGAATTGCTGCGCGCGCTGAAGCCTCATCCAGTACTGTTCCTGCGCCGACTACCGCATTCTGCCCTAGTAGTGTTTTCACCCGCTTGATCATGTCAAGTGCGCCCTCACTATCAAGCGTGATTTCCATGACCTGTAGACCCCCGGATACGACCGCTCTCGACACGCCTTCCACCCGATCATCCGGAACCTTTCTCAGTATGGCAACTACCCTGACTCGTTCAATATGCCCTAGCACTGCCAACGAAGTCACATTTACACACTCCTTTAGGAAATAACGTCAAGGGTCAAAAACCGTACAGCGGGGCATTGGCTTCGTAAAACTGCTTGTAGCGCTGGAATACCTCTGCGTAAAGCCGGGCTGCGCCTGCTTTGGGTACCACCTTATCCACAACAGGCACGCGCCTTGAAGCCTCCGCTGCATCCGGCAGCGTCCCGAGAGCCACGAAACCAAGCAGCGCAGCTCCTGCCGCTGAGTTCTCCTCCGTGGCAGGTATCGACAGCTCAACACCCAGTACGTCACACATCATCTGCCTGAATCCGAAAGAAGACATGAGCCCGCTTGAAACCCGCACCTCTGAAGGTGCACCGGCGACCTCGGACAGCGCTTCAAAGACTGTCTTCAACCTGAAGCAAATGCCCTCAGCGAGTGCCCGAAAGACGTGATACGGTGTATGAGAGAGGTCAAGACCCTGGATTATGCCTCGCATATGCGGATTCCAGGATGGGCTGCGCTCTCCAGCCATAAAAGGGAGAAACAAAAGACCGCCCGACCCTGCGGGTACTCGCTCAAGCAGCGCATCGATATTTCTGAGCCCGCCAGATTGCAGCCCCAGGAATTCCCGCCCGTACCATTCAAGCGCGATGGCGCCGTTGTTTATGGCACCTCCGGGGAGGTAATACCCTTCTGTCAAATGATAGCAGTAGGTGCGCATCTTTCTGTCCCTGAGTGGCGCCTTTGATGCAGTTCTCACTGCGCCGCTACCACCCACCATGACAGTGAATACGCCTTCTTCCATACCACCTACCCCCAGCGAGGACAGCGCCCCATCACCCGATCCTACAACTACCGGAGTGGACGCAGAAAGACCCATTGCGTCCGCAGCCTCTCGGTCTAACCCGGTGAGCACGTGGGTGGTAGGTACCACCTCGGAAAGAGACACAGGCTCGACATTCAGCGCTTCCATTAGAGTTTCATCCCAGGAACTCGACTCCAGATTGAAAAGTCCTGTGCCTGATGCAACTGATTTGTCAACAACGAACACCCCGAATAGCCGGTACAGGAGGTACTCTTTGATCGATACAAACCTGATGTTTGCAGCCTGCGCCGGACGTCGTGTGATCCCCTTATTCAGCGTATCTTCAAGCCAGCGGATCTTGGCCGGCCAGTACATTGGGTGCAGAGGACAGCCAGTCCTCATGTACACGTCGAGTGGATCGAGCTGAGTTTTCAGCACCTGCGTCTGCTCGGTGGCCCTCAGGTCAGCCCAGGTAATGGAAGAGGTGGCAGCTGCAAACCGGGGGCCCTGTTTGCGCAGGAGTATCAGGCTGTGCCAGGCTGAGCTTAAGGATATGCCTGCGACGCGGGCGCGGTGTTTCCCGAGGGCATCGACGCATTGCCTTACCGCCTGCAGCGATGCGTCGACTACCGCATCCGGGTCCTGTTCAGCCCATCCGGGGGCAGGAATCATGGTAGCGTAGCTCACCCTGGCTCTGGACAATTCTTTACCGTCCGGGTCGAGCGCCACGGCTTTTGCCCCAGTAGTCCCTATGTCCAGCCCTATCACCAGCGGCTCTCTCAAGGTACGACGACCACCTTGATGGCTCCGCCTGTTCTCCCGGAGTAGACAGAGAACGCCTCTTCGATCTGATCAAGCTCATAACGGTGCGTAAGTATGTGCTTTCCGCTGACCAGGCCTCGCTCGATGAGGGACAGAGCCCTGGCACACGCGCGCATGCCTTCCGCCTTCCCACCTACTACAGTGAGATTTCCCTGAACGATCTTGTTCATGTCAAGGCTCGCCTTCTCGGAAAATATCCCGAGCAGAGCGATTCTTCCACCCTTTCTTGCGAGGTCAAGGCTCAGCTCTGCTCCTGCAGGCGTACCCGCTGACTCTATTACCAGGTCCGCACCGTATCCACCCAGCGCCTCTTTAATGGCTGTTACAGCCCCGTCCGCGTTTACGTTGACAGTTGCGTCGGCACCGCAATCCCTTCCTGCCTTGAGCCTTTCTTCCCTTGTGCCCACAAGGACCACTCGGGCTGCACCAGACGCCCTCGCGACCTGGACTGCGACGAGCCCGATGGGTCCTGGCCCCACGACTACCACCCTGTCGCCGGGGGCGATCCAGCCCGCTCGCTCAATACCATATATGGCGGTGCCAGCGGTAGTAGCCAAAGTCGCCTCTTCAAACCCGACAGTGTCAGGTACCTTATGGAGTGCGTTCACGTGTGCCACCGCGTACTCAGCATACCCGCCATTTGAAGTAAAGCCAAGATGCCGGTGGCCCTTTTCCTTCCTTCCGTAATTTAGGCAAATCGTATACATGCCCTTTATGCAGTTGTCGCACCTTCCGCAGCCTTTATGCGGTTCCACGGCCACCCTGTCTCCGACGCCAAGCTCGTCCACATCCGGTCCGAGCGCTACAACCTCTCCTGTGTATTCATGACCCGGGACGAACTGACCGTAGGGCGGCTGCCCTGGCCAGCCGTGCGCTACGATCTTCGGGTCTGTACCGCAAATGGCACATGCTCTCACTCTGATCAGGACCTCTCCCTGCCCCGGTTTGGGAACAGGGACTTCCCTCACGGCAAGCCTTCCGGGCCCCAGCAGCACCGCGGCCTTCATCATAGATGGTATGGTGTTTTCCGATCTCTGTGCCACTCTCAATCCCTCCCCCCATACACTTCGGGGTTTACAACATACTCCGGCTTTCCGCCTCTTATGGCTGCACACACGTTTTCCACGGAGATCTTGTCCATCCGACTGAGCGCTTCGTTAGTGTATGCAGCGTAGTGGGGAGTGCATATAACGTTGCTCAATTTGAGCAACGGGCTGCCGGATGGAGGCTCATGGGTAAACACATCCAGCGCGGCGCCAGCCAGTCTGCCTGTCGCCAGCTGCTCATAGAGGGCATGTTCATCCAGCACTTCACCTCTTGAGGTGTTTATCAGGAAAGCCGAAGGCTTCATAAGGCATAGCCTTTTGCCATCCAGCATACCTCTTGTTGTGTCATTCAAAGGAACATGCAAGCTGACGAAGTCTGCAGTCTGCAGTACATCTTCAAGGGTTGTCGGGGTCACCCCCACCCCATGTGCGTCATCATTCTTAAGGAGCGGGTCATAACACTTGACCTTCATTCCAAATGCCAAAGCCCGTCGCGCCACAGCCCGGCCTATCGCCCCAAACCCGATCAGCCCAAGGACCTTGCCGGAGAGCTCAATTCCTATAAACCTCTTCCAACCGCCCGAGCGCACGGAAACATCAGCCTGGATGATAGACCTCGCCAGACAGATGATAAACCCCATGGTAAGATCAGCCACGGATTCGTTGTTGACCCCCGGCACGTTGGTGACGACAATGCCTCGTGCGCTGCAGGCCGCTATATCGATGTTGTCCACTCCTGTGCCGTGTTTGGACACGACCTTAAGATGCGGCGCAGCGCCTATTACCTTGCCGCTCAGCGGGTCAGAACCCACGATGATCGCATCCACATCTCCTAATGCATTCATCAAAGATTGTTCAGTGAACCTGACGTCCCTTGAGACCACTTCCACAAGGCATCCCATTCGGGACAGTGCTTCTTTCGCCCAAGGATCACCCATCCCAAAAGAGCGCGCGGTTATTAGCACTTTCCAGCTCATGTACTCACCTCTGCTAACATGTTAGGGTCGGAGCAGCACTTTGATGGCCTTCCCCTGCGCGGCGAGGTCAAAGCCACATCTCCACTCTGAAAGAGGCAGTATGCTAGAAATGAGCGGCCTTACATCCACCTTTCCGCCCTTCAGCATGGAAAGCGCTCGTTCCCAGCTTGAATATTTCGAACTGAAGCTAAATTGAACGTCCACCGCACGGAACACTGCATCTTTCCAGGGGACCTCTACGCTGGCAGGCCCGGGAACCCCGACAGCCAAAAGCCTACCGTGTATCTTCACCATGCTGAATGCCTGTTTTATCGCCAAAGCGCTGCCCGAAAATTCTCCCACAAGGTCTGCGCCCACGCCTTCAGTTGCCTTCATCACGTACTCGACAGGGTCCGCCTTCTGCACGTTAAGAGTAGAGAATCCAAGCTCCCGTGCGACCGGCAACCTCAGTTGTTCATCCGAATCGGTACCTAATAATACTACTTCTCCGGCTCCGGCGGCTCTTGCCACCTGGGCGGCGAGCAATCCAACCGGTCCGCACCCGATGATGACCACATAGTCTCCCGGCAACACCCGGCTTTTTTCCAACATTGCGTGGGTCGCTACCGCCAGAGGTTCCATCACCGCGCCATGCTCAAATGGGATTTCGTCGGGGAGGCGATGCAAGAGCCAGGCTGGCATCTTGACAAATTCCGCAAACGCACCATCTATTCCCCACCCCGGAGCGCGCTTGTGACTGCACACATGCCATTGACCTGAAAGGCAGTGCCTGCAACGCCCGCAGCACTTCGTGTGAAGCTCGCTCACCACCCGATCTCCCTGCTTCCAGCCAGTCACTTCAGTGCCCACGCGCTCGATGACTCCGGAGAACTCATGTCCCAGAACCACAGGAGGGTAATAAGGGTGCTCATCCTTTTCAATCTTAAGATCACTTCCGCATATGCCCGCAGCTTGTACCTTGATCAGTACCTCATCGCTTAAGAGTTCAGGTACAGGGATATCCGTGTACTCGATGTTTCCCGGTCCTTTAGCCGTCTTTACCAGCGCTTTCAACTGTCTTCACCTCCGAACACGATCTGGACCTTAATAGCGTCCTGTCCAGATGCTGCCGCATAGAACGCCGCCTCCGCGTCAGCCGCACGGAACCTGTGTGTCACGAGCATCTCGCAGTCTGCCGGGTATTCTTCAATGACCTTCACAGCCCTGTCAAAGTGGCCTGTACCACCTATGCTCCCTGTGATGGTGGCAGACTTCGCTACTATCTGACGAAGATCAAACTGGGAAGCGGGAAGAAAGCCGATGCACAAGATCGTCCCAAGAGGTGCCACCAGCCGGAGCGCCATAGACATCGCCTTTGGGTTGCCCGTGGTGTCCACTATGAGGTCAAATGTATCTTTGGCGGAATAAAGTCCAGCCCATGATGTTTGAGACACACTGTCCGGGTGGTTTTCTTGTATCAGAGCAGACGGTCTGGCACCGAATGATACGGCCGCATTCAGCCTGGCAGGTAGCATCTCAAGCACCTCTACGCTCGATTTGCCGTAGTACCTGCGTAAGATAAGAAGTGTGGACAGGCCGATAGTGCCCGCGCCCATCACTAGAATGCGTGCGGACTCCAAGGCAAGCACGGGCTCGACTTTAGATAGGGCATGAGCGGCAACGGCCAGGGGCTCAGCGAGGGACAGTACCTTCAAGTCCGCTGTGCTGGCACGGTACAGATATTTGTGGTGTACCGCAAAAAGTTCCCTGGACGCGCCGTCAACGCTGATCCCAAACTTTTCTATGTTCAAGCAAAGGTTTTTATCAATAACGCACATACGGCATGTCCCGCACCAGCGGGAGCAATCCCCAGTCACCCGATCTCCTTTCTTGAGCCCTTCAACATTGCGGCCGATCTCTTCCACCGTGCCGGCCCATTCATGTCCAAAAAACATCGGATACTTGTGAGGACCCTGGTAATCACCTGCGAAAAGGTGGAGGTCCGAGCCACATATCCCGATGTTGTCGATACGTACCAGCACATCTGAATCACCTGGCACGTCTTCTTTCAATTCGTCAAACCTCAGGTCTTTTGGACCATAAAGCAGTAGCCCCTTCAACTGAGATCACCCCTGTTACATACAGGACCTATTTGAAGTCAAACCGTCGGCCCTATCCTGTTAATTGCAAAATCCCACTGTCCGAATATTTCTGAAGCTGTTAGCCTGCCGCCAGCTACTGCCACGATATGGGACAGCAACCGGTCGCCGACCTGCGCAATGCTCTCGCTCCCCAGGATAACCCCAGTTGCGTCAAAGTCGATATGGTCGCGCATTAGCCTGCATGTCTCGGGGTTGGCACATACCTTCAGCACAGGCGCCATGGCACAGCCCGTAGGAGTGCCCCTGCCTGTGGTAAATACGATGAGGTTTGCGCCTGCCGCTGCCATACCGGTCATCGACTCAACGTCTTGGCCTGGTGTATCCATCATGTACAGCCCGGGACCATCAGGCGCTTCCGAATATTCCAAGACGCCTCGGATGGGTGCATTCCCCGCTTTCTTCACACACCCTAGCGATTTTTCCTCAATCGTGGTCACTCCGCCCGCCATGTTACCGGGCGACGGTTGAGAGCCGCGCAAATCTGCACCCATCTGCCTGGCCTGCTCTTGGACTTTGGCAACGCATTTGTAAATGAGAGATGCAACCTCTTTCGAGACCGCCCTTTCAGCAAGGAGGTGTTCAGCTCCTATGATCTCGGCAGATTCGGAGAGTATGACAGTGGCACCACGCAAAATGAGGGTATCGACCGCATAGCCTACCACCGGGTTTGACGCGATGCCAGAAGTCGCGTCAGACCCTCCGCACTCAAGCCCCACCACGAAGGAGTCAAAGTCCACGGGAACGCGTTTGACCCGCGATGCTTCCTGTATGAACTGAGCTGCATGACGCGCCGCAGCTTGCGCAGCGTTGAGCACACCGCCCTCTTTCTGGATGATGACGGTCTTTACCTGTTTCCCAGATCTGGCTATAAGGGCCGCTACCTCTTCTGCCGCCACCTGCTCGCATCCTAGGCCCACAACCACGCAGGCGTACACGTTGGGGTTCTTGCCCGCTCCTTGAAGTGTGCTGAAAGTCTGCTCCGCGTCTTTACCCAGCTGGCCACATCCGAATGGATGAAACAGCGGGATGGCGCCCGGGCACATCGAAGCCGCCATTTGTACTGTTCTGTTGGCGCACACGATGCTAGGTATGATCAATACATAATTCCTGAATCCTGTGTTTCCGTCCGGCCTTACATACCCGGTGAGCTCTGTCACCGTCCGCGCCCCCTTACACTTTCCAGGTTATGCGTATGCACATGGGCGCCTTCCGGTATGTCCTCGGTGGCACATCCGATTGCACAACCGTACTTTATCACCGGTTCGCCCTTCTTTATATCGGTCAGAGAAAACTTATGGCCAAAAGGCAAGTCGTCTCTCAGTTTTATGCGTAATACAGGGTGGGTGGATGCAGGCACATCCCCTGAAACAGGCACCTGGACTTCGACCAGGGTACCCTTTGCAAGTTGACGCAGAGTGACCGCAACGTTGTCCGCAGCATCCAGCATGACACATGCTCTCATAGCGCCTCGCTCCTCCACTTGGGCTCACCACATAAGCTGGCCGCCTGTGACCGGTATTGTGGCACCGGTTATGTAGGAGGCCTTGTCTGAGCATAAAAATGCCACCGCTTCTGCCACTTCCATGGGAGTGCCCGGCCTTCCAAGAGGGGTCTGAGCCAGGATCGTCCTGAGCCTTTCCTCGCTCATGCCCCTGATCATCTCCCCTTCGATCACATTGGGAGCGATACAGTTCACCCTTACGCCAAAGGGTGCCAGATCCCTGGCTGCAGCTCTTGTAAACCCGATAACGCCCGCCTTCGACGCGACATAGTTGACATCGGTATTGCCTGTGATAGCCGCCTGTGAAGAGATGTTCACAATGGCTCCGCCGTTACCTCCAGGTCTTGCCATCTTCTTCGCAGCAGCCCTGGTAGCCAGGAAGGTACCCTTCAGATTTATATCCAGTACCGTGTCCCACTCTTCTTCGCTAAGTTCGAGCAAGTGCCTGCGCCGGGCAACTCCGGCGCAGTTTACCAAGGCGTCCACAGTACCGAATTTCCGATGCACCTCGCATGTGGCATCATCAATGCTTTTTGCCGATCTCACGTCCACCGAAAACCAGGCGTCCGCAGAGCTGGTAGAAGGCTCGGTAATATCGAATACGACCACTGTGTAGCCGTCTCTTCTTAGCGCGTGCGAGACAGCAGCGCCGATATCGCCCGACCCGCCGGTGATGATTGCGACCTTACCCACTGCAAGCACCCCTTTTCGCCCAACTACACCTGCACCGCTCCGGTGCATTCCGGGGGCCGGCTACTTTCTACTGCCGGCCCCGTGCGCGGGTACTCGATTTCTCACAATTCCTACTTATTCAGGTACTCAGATACGTTGGACTTGTCTACGAGCACTGTGTCGATGACGATTCGTTCAGGAAGCTTTTCGCCTTTCAAAAGCTTCACAGCCGACTCGACTCCTACATAACCCTGCTCATAAGATCTCTTATCGCAGGAAATCGTCATTTTGCCCTCGGCAATGGCGCTGACGGCATCCTTGTTGGCATCAAGGCCCGAAACGAGGATCTTCCCCGTCTTGCCTGCCGCATCGATGGCTTCAATAGCACCCAGCGCCATTTCGTCATTGGCCGCAAGCACTGCATCAATGTGTGGATAACGCTGCAGGAGATCCTCCATCACCTTCATGGCTTCTGCCCTCTGGAACTTGGCAGTCTGAGATGCGACTACTTCGATGCCGGGGTAGGCTTTTAGCCCGTCAAGCGTGCCTGCTTGAAGGTCCATCGCACTCTGTGCCCCTGGCACGCCTTCCAAAATGATGACCTTACCCTGCCCGTTCAGCTTCTGAGCCATTGCCTCGGCCACTTTTTTCGCAGCATCGTAATTCTCCACTGCTATAAACGTTTCCGTCTTGCCTCCGTGAGCCTTGGTGTTGACATTGATCACCGGGATGCCGGCTTCATTGGCCTTCTCAATACCGGGAATGATACCCTTTGAATCAGAAGGTACCAACACGATGGCGTCTACCTTCTTGGCAATGGAGTCTTCGATGGCCCTGATCTGTTCTTCGTTGTTGTCCGCCTTTAGCGGAGCGAGTACTGTCAGTTTCACCCCATACTTCTCAGCAGCAGCCTCGCCACCTCTTTTCATATCAAGCCACACGGGGTTTACGAGATTTTTCAAAATCAAGACTACCTCAAATTCCTTCTCCTTTGGCTTTTCTTCCGCCGGCTTGCTTGTGCCACAGCCCGTAATCAACACGGCCACCAAAGCAACCAACACAAGAACAAATACATATTTTTTCATGTCCCCCATTTACTCCCCTCTCTCAAAGTTTGGCTGGCTTCCGACTCCCTTTCAATGTGCTCCCGGCACCAATCACCCCCAGATGTGTATTTGTCTTGGCCTTTTTCTCTCCGATCTTCTAAGAAGCGTCCCTTTCAGCCAGTGCTGCTAGCTTTTCCACGAGAATGGCGAGAACGATTGTTGCACCCAGCACTGTGGGCTGCCAGAAGGACGACACCCCAAGCAGGTTCATGCCGTTGGATAACAACGAAAGGATCAATGCGCCTATCAGCGTTCTGGTTACCCCGCCTTCACCCCCGCTGAAAGGCGTGCCTCCTATCAGCGTAGCCGCGATGGCCTCGAGGGCAAACGTCTCACCGATTTGCGGCTCTGCTGCGTTAAGTCGGGAGATGAACAAAAGTCCTACGAAAGCAACTAGTAATCCATTGAGGGCGTACACGGAAATGATGGTGCGATCGACCTTAAGGCCTGAAAGCTCCGCAGCCTTCCTGTTTGAGCCTACGGCGTACACACTGCGACCAAAGGTAGTGTAGTGCATCAGGAAGAAGAACAAGATGTAAATCGCCACCATGAACACTACGGGCATCGGTATGCCGGCAAGATACCCCGTAGCCAGGAACCGAAACCCCCGACCGAATCCGTATATGATCCGACCGCTCATGAAGATGTAGGCGATGCCTCGTGCTACCCACTGTAAACCGTATGTCGCCACAAACGGCGGCAGTTTTACCTTCGCCACCATAAGTCCATTCAAGAGTCCACACATAAGACCTACGCCCAGCGCCAAGAGTACGCCCCACATTGCGGTTTGGTGCGACTTGATGAGGCCAGCGGCCAGGCAACTTGTGAGTGCAAGCACAGAGCCGACTGACAGATCGATTCCTCCGGTGATAATCACCATGGTCATGCCCATTCCGAGCATTGTAAGTAGGGCAGCCTGCCTCACCACGTTCATTAGGTTTTCTCTGGTGGCAAATGCAGGCGACGCAAGCGTCAAAGCGACCGCCAGCGCGATAAGAAGTAAAACCCTTGAATACCTCAAGATGAATGATTTCATGAGGCGACCCGATCCTTTCTCATCTGATAGAGCACATCCAAAACTATCGCTACTGTGATCATGAAACCGATGATGGTGATCTGCCACGGAGTCGGCAGGCCAATGATGTTAAGACCATTCTTCAGCGTCGATATGACCGCGGCGCCTATGACTGTCCCCACAATACCGCCTCTGCCGCCTTCAAACGGCGTCCCTCCGATAATGACTGCCGCTATTGCGTCAAACTCATAACCTGCACCTGCAATAGGGCTGGCAGAGTTCATACGGGCGGTGAGCACGACACCCGCGATCGCTGCGAACAACCCGCTCAGCACGTAGACTGCGAGCTTCACCCGTCTTGTATTGATGCCGGACCATGCCGCCACCTGTTCACTGCCTCCAACTGCATATACGTGAGCACCCCATCGCGTCCGATATAGCGCAATGGATGTGGCAACTACAACAAGCAGTGCGACTACGACAGGAACGGGTAATCCGAAGATCGTTCCGTCTCCCAGCTTCCGGAAAGCAGCATCAAAACCTGGTACCACCGCGCCCTGCGTAACTGCGAGCGCTATACCCTGGGCAATGCCCATCATCCCGAAGGTGGCTATGAAGTGGTGGAATTTTAGGTGGGCGATAAGATACCCGTTGATGAGGCCACAGAGCGCCCCGACTCCCAACCCTGCCAGGATCGCAACGCTAATGGGCGATCCGCTATGAATCAACAGCCCGACGGTGACTCCGCTTAACGTAAGCACCGAACCTGTCGAAAGGTCTATCCCTGCAGTTAAAATGGCTAAAGTGGTACCCATCGACACAATGACAAGTATGGAGCCCTGCTTGCAAATGTTTATAAGGTTATATGCCGTAAAAAAACCCTTGCCAGATATGCCGAAAAACACGATTAGAGCTACAAGGGCCCAGAGCACGCCCGGCAACCTCTTGATCTTTCGGAATATACTCTCAGGCACTCGCACTGCTGTCGTCTCCTTTACCCATGGCGTATCTGATTATGGCCTCCTGGGTCGCTTCGTCGCGGCTGAACTCCTTTACGATGCGTCCCTCATGCATGACCAATATCCTGTCCGCCATTCCTAATAGCTCCGGCAGTTCGGAGGATATCATCAGTATGGCTGCCCCTTTCCTGGCCTCTTCGTCCATGAGCCTGTAAATCTCCGCCTTGGCGCCCACGTCTATGCCCCTGGTAGGCTCGTCAAACAGCAGCACCCTGCAATGAGAACAGAGCCACTTGGCCAGCACCACTTTCTGCTGAGTCCCCCCGCTCAAGAATTTTGCGATTTTCATCACTGTGGGCGTGGCGATGCGGAGTTCCTCAACATAACCCGCAGCGACCGAGCTCTCGACTCTCGGGCTTACAAGTCCTGTGGGAAACAGGCGTCTCAGACTCGCTTGAACCACGTTGTCCTTAAGAGGCAGCATGAGCGCGAGCCCTTCGCCCTTGCGGTCCTCAGGTAGCAGGCCCATGCCCACTTGCACTGAGTGGGAAGGACTGCGTTGGGTCATAAGCGAGCCGAATACCCTGATCTCGCCCGAATCGTAAGGGTCAACACCGAAGATAGCCCTTGCCAGTTCGGTACGACCCGCTCCCACTAGCCCGGCAAGCCCCACGATCTCCCCGCACCTTACGGTCAACGAACAGTCATAGAATCTGCCTTTGCGAGTGAGCCCCTTGACGCTCAGCGCCTCTTCTCCTGGCTTTCTGCAGGTACGCTGGTACAGCTGCTCGATCTTTCTGCCCACCATCATCGGCACGACTCTGTCCACGGTCGCCTCCTGCACGGGCACCGTTCCCACATACTTACCATCTCGCAAAACTGTAACCCGGTGCCCTATGCGGCTGATCTCATCCAGTCTGTGGGAAATATACACAATGCTGACGCCGCGGGAAGTTAGCTCCCTTATCTTGCGGAACAGGTGATCGATTTCCCGCGAAGTTAGTGTGGCTGTAGGCTCATCCATGATGAGGATTCTGGAATCTATTGCCAGCGCCTTGGCCACTTCTACCATTTGTTTTTGAGCCACACCAAGATCCTTTACCAGGGTATCAGGGTCGATGCCAAGGCCCAGCGTGTGAAGTATCTTCTCCGATTCCCGCCGCATAAACTCGAAATCGACCAGTGCCGCCACTCCACCTTTTACTGGCTCCCGTCCAAGAAAAATGTTCGCAGCGACACTCCTCCACGGAAGCAGGTTGAACTCTTGATGGATGATGCTTATTCCAAGCCTTTCCGCATCTCGTGGATTCCTTATACTCACAGGCTTTCCATGCAACAGGATCTCGCCCGAATCAGGCAGATAAACGCCTGCGAGCACCTTCATCAGGGTGGACTTACCCGCGCCGTTTTCCCCAAGCAGTACGTGCACCTCACCCTCACGAAGGTCAAAGTCCACACCGTCAAGTGCCCTGACACCCGGGAAACTCTTGGTAATGCCTCGAAGTTGCAGAATGGGTTCTCCCCTGTCTTTCAGCACACGGGGCACCTCCAGCCTTAGTCTCAACGGAATCCCATCTTGCGGAACAGATATGCTTTTACACTCCTGATGTGCTCTTTCATCGCTTCCTGAGCGCCCACCGGATCCCCGGCCTTTAGCGCCTCATATATCGCACGGTGCTGGAGTATGGACTCGGCTGCCCGCGCCCGGTCTTCTCTTGAAAGGTTCGTCATCCGCCTGATCTGGTCGCTTAACATGCTGAGTATGGTCAGGAGCCGGGAGTTACCAGCCTTGGCAGCAAGAAACGCATGGAATTGAAGATCGATCTGGTGGACTTCCATGTACCTGCCGCTTGAAAGGTGCTCCTCTGCCGGGGCAAGCAGGCGCTCGAGCCAATTGAGGTCCTCTTCAGTTACGGCCTCCGCAACCAGTCCTGCAGCGAGTCCTTCAAGCACTTCGCGGATCTCAAGTATCTCCCGGACGTCTTCCGCGGTGAATCTTTTTACGATCGCGCCCTTTCCCGGCATAATCTCCACCAGTCCGTCCTGTGCCAGTCTCTGAAGCGCTTCGCGCACCGGCGTCCGGCTGACGTTCAGACTTTCTGCCAGAGCACGCTCTTGCAGTACAGTTCCAGGTTTCAGCTCGTCCTCAATGATCGCGGTCTTGATGGACTGGTAACACGTGTCTGCCAAGGCGGCAGTCTGTGTCAAACCGTCGGGTAGTAACAACAAAGTTCACTCCCTTTTGTACCAGTGTTCTTGTCAATAGGGGGGCCAGGCAACTGTGTACAGATGTTTGCCTCCAGCCAGTGGCCCCTTCTTGAGGGCCTCGAACTCTGCTTCGCTGAACCTCTGGGTCACTTTATCAAGCGGGGGAAGCTGTCCTGGCGGGAAAGTAGTCATAATGTCGTTAACCAGTTTCTCAATGTAATCAAGCAGCGCCGCCACCCCTGCTTCCGCCTTCTTGGCGCTCGCCAGCGTGGCCTTGCCTACCACACCTTCAGGGTTTCCTGCAACCTCAATGGTGCCACAGCCCGCATGCGCGTACCACGGAATGGGCTTTTGGTAGGCATTGGCCGCAGTGTCGATGTGGCCTTTGGGAAGAAAACCGTGGAACTCGGTGTCTACCGCGTCTTCCATCTTGATGTACTCCGGGAATAGTGCAAGAGAGTAAGATGTTTCTACTTCGTCCGCGTGAACAAATGGTGTTTCAAAGGGCCCGCCGTGTTCCTTGTCCTTCACGAATTGCGGGATTGCGTAGTACCAGTTCAGGTTTATGAGGACCGCAGGCACTTGAAATCTACGGGCGAATCTGTGAATGGCGGTGGGTATCACATATTCCTGGCCGTGACCGTTCAGCAGTATCTGTTTCCTGAAACCGGCATTCCAGAATCCGGCCATCACGCAGCTCAGGTACGCCGTAAACGTATCCTCATCCACAGGTATGGTTCCCGGCATGCCTATGTGGTGATAGGGGTGGGTCCCGAACCAGATGGGCTGCGATATGGTACAGCCAGTTTTCTGTGCTACCTGCTCAGCCATTCTCGTCACGAGAAAAGTGTCTTCACCATAGCATGCATGGGGGCCGTGGGCCTCAGTGCTGCCTACAGGGATAATAATTAAGTCGCACTTCTTTAGCCTTTCCTCAACTTCTTTCATCGTCATGTTCTGGAAGTAAAGGCCGCTGGGCTTGTCAAGATGCCCTTCGCTCGGCGGTATTTGCCACTTGGTGTTCATGTGGTATGCCACCTCCGTACCAGTTGTATGCCAGATATTCTTCAAGTCACAACAAAAATCCTGCAAAGTCTGAGCGGAAACTGTGCGTTTTAATAACAGGGCTGCAAGCAGGCGTTCTCGGGGCTGGAACGTGAGACGAGCCGGTTTCTTACGCTTCAAGAAAACCCTGGGGTGTGGGCGGGTTATTGCGAGCTCCTTTTTGACCAGGCGTGCGCCTGCCAGCGGCAAATGATAGCCTGACCCAGAGCAATCCCTCCGTCGTTCGCAGGCACATGACGGTGGTAAAGTACCTCGTAGCCTTCGGTCTTCAGCGCTTCCTTAACTGCACGCAACAGGTAGCGGTTCTGCCAGCTGCCGCCGCTTAGCGCCACTGTTGAAAGCCGTGTCTGCTCTGCGGTGCGCTTTACAGCGTCCAGGACCATTTGAGCCACCGTGTTATGGAACTTTAGCGCAATGGCTTGTGTGCTCTCGCCCGCGTCCAGATCCGAAAGGATTCCTTTGAAGATCCCCATCGCGTGGATCCGGTTGCCGCTTATGTGATAGTCGTAGTGGGATTCCGTGTTGGGAGGCACATAGGCAACGATATCGCCCAGTTCGATCGCAGCCTGCCCTTCGTAGCTGTTTTCGTGGCAGATCCCAAGGAGCGAGGATACCGCATCGAAGAGCCTACCGCAGCTGGAGACGTGGGGTGTATTAAACCCTTTTGCCAACATCATGCAAAGCATATTCGTTTGTTCTTTTCTTTCCGGATAAAGCATTAAGGCCTTTTGTTTTCCTTCATCGCCAAGCAGCGAAACCAGGTAGGATACAGCCGTCCTCCAGCACGCACGTGCCGCACTGTCTCCTCCTGGTAGAGGTACCGGGGATAAATGATAGTGTCTCCGGAAGGAGAGAAAGTCCCCGCTCATAATCTCAAATCCCCAGATAGTACCGTCTGTGCCGTAACCGGTGCCGTCCAGTATGACGCCTATGGCAGGGCGGATATGGCCGTTTTCCGCAAGACAGGAAGCCATGTGCGCGTGATGGTGCTGGATACCGATATGTGCACCGTGGATCTGTCGGGCCAGCCTCGATGAATGGTAACCCGGATGAAGATCGTATCCGATCACCCGCGGGTGGGCTCCGACAAGTGCCAAAAACCTGTGAAACGCCTCCCGGTAACCCATCTCGGCTTCTATGCTCTCCAAATCACCAAGGTGCTGGCTCAGGAAGGCCTCTTCTCCCCGCAACAGGCAAAAGGTGTTCTTTATCTCGGCGCCGGCGCCGAATGTGACCGGCGACATTACCTGGCTGCCTGGCCCGGGTACCAAAATTGGTTCAGGCACATAGCCACGGGAACGCCGAAAGAACTGCGTCTGGCCATCTACCACAGCGACCACCGAATCGTCGCAGCGGTTTACGATATCGCGGTCATGCACAATGAACGCATCGGCGAGTGCGCCCAACTTACTGAACGCGGCTCGGTTATCCTTCACAAGCGGAAGACCGCCCCTGTTGCCGCTGGTCATGACCAAGGTATCAAACGGGCCATCAAGTAGCATCTTGTGAAGCGGCGTGTACGGGAGCATCACTCCCAGGGTGGAGATACCGGGCGCCAGCTCTCCTGGCAAATTGCCGCCTTGGCGTCGAAGCACCACAATGGGCGCAGCAGAACTGGACAGGAGTTGCTGTTCGGTGGCATCTATCAGGCAGTAACGCCTTGCTACGGACAGGTCTCTGCACATGACAGCAAAGGGTTTGGCGTCCCTTCCCTTTCGGAGCCGCAATTCCCGGACTGCACCGGGGTTTTTCGCGTCACAGCAAAGGTGAAACCCTCCGATGCCCTTAACCCCGAGGATACGGCCCTGCCCAAGCAACGCCCATGCCGTGCGCCTCCATGAATCGTTCGTGCCTGGCTCACACAAGTCTCCTGCCACCGGTTTGCCCTGCTTATCTACGAGCCGAACACGGGGACCGCAGCGCGGGCACGCTACAGGCTGCGCATGAAACCGCCGTTTGGAGGGATCTTCATACTCTCGTGTGCACTCGTCGCACATGGGAAACGCGTCCATGGAGGTCTGGGCTCTATCGTATGGAATGCGGCGTACGATAGTGAACCTTGGGCCGCAGTGGGTGCAGTTGGTAAACGGGTATAGATAAAAACGACATGATGGGTCCGTTATATCCTGAGCACATTCGGTGCACAGAGCCACGTCGGGGGGTATGAGCGATTTTCTGCTCCCGTTGTTTGCGCTGGAGACGATCTGGAACTCGGTGTATCCCGCAGGTGGGAGTACTTCGTAGCTGATCTCCTTTATCCGAGCAAGCGGCGGGCACCCGGTCTTGAGTTCCTTAAGCAGCCGGTGGATCCGGTCCTTCGCTCCCTCAACCTCTATACACACACCTGAAGGCGTGTTGCACACGTTTCCATATAGCGACAACGAACAGGCGAGCCTGTATACAAAGGGCCTGAATCCCACCCCTTGCACGATACCGCTGACCGTGATCCGGTAGCGGGCGCGCTCCGCTTCCACTGCCGTCTACCCCCTCCACCCTATATCTTTTGGTATTATTTGAGCATTTATTAATCGACAAAAACAACGGTGCCTCTGTGCGGCACCGGTGGTGGGTCATGTTAGAGAATAAGCTCCCACGTTTCGAATATGAGGTCTTTGCCGAACCTATGCTGCGCTTCTTCTTCTATTACTCTAAACCCGGCCTTGCTGTAAATGCGCCTCGCTTGTGTAAGCACGTTTGCGGTCCATAGCATGATCCGCTGGTAGCCGGCCTGCTTTGCGAAGGTGACGCATTCCCTGACCAGTCGTGTCCCAAGTCCAAGTCCTCGTGCTTCAGGCTCTACCAAAAGGAGTCGAAGCTGCGCATCTGTCTCACTCCTTTGGACGAGGAACGCACATCCTGCGCCTTCTCCGTCCAGTTCAGCGATAATGCAACGTTCGCGCCGGGGCTTGTAGTTGTCTATGAACTCTGCGACAATCCGTGCCACGAGGGCCTCAAACCGTTCATCCCAGCCGTACTCCTTAGCGTAGAGCGCACCATGCCGGTGTATGACCCACCCCATATCGCCCGGTCGTGGGTCTCTAAGGACAAATGCTTCAGGTCCCTTGATGCTCTTGTCACCAAGGATCCTCCGAATGTCGTGCATAGCCTTTAAGAGCTTCTGCTGATCGGCATCGCTCAGATCGCTCAGCATGGTAGCCACTTCATCCTGTGAACGCTGGTTTAACAGAGAGAACGCGTTCCTGCCTTCGGTCGTCAGCCGAATGAAAAACTGCCTGCCGTCTTCGTCGGATCGAAATCTCTCGGTAAGCCCCTGCTCCTCAAAGCGGGCTAGAATTCGGCTAAGATACCCCGGATCCAATCCCAACTCACGGCTGATTGCAGAAGCAGTAGTGGTCAGGCGCGTAGCTAGCTCAAAAAGCACGCGGGCTTCAGTGAGAGAATATGGGCTTTGTAGCAATCCCTCAGTGAACCTCCCCTGGCTGAAGCCAGAGGCTTCCGGGTTAATTCCCGGAACTTCGCGCCTGC
>DYEP01000208.1 GCA_020725675.1 Symbiobacterium sp.
CCCCATTATGGGGTACCGGGCCGGCCAGACGGTGACGGAGGTAGCCGTCGGCTCCGACAGTATAGTGCTCGTTGGGGTCTGCACAATGAGTACCTAACAAAGCTATAGATTGTTCAGCTTTGTATAGGGAAAATTGACCTCCATTCATGGAACGTGCACATGTTGATTGTAGACAGGGAGGTCCATCAAAACCCGGCGCTGCACGCGGCCTATCAGGTAAATCCTGCCCTCTGTATCGGCACGCGGACGAGGCGATCAGATAGGGCGACGTGTGCCAGAACGTACGTTTTCACAAAGTACGGGAAACGTGTCAAGAAGGCAATTAAGTCGGCCTAGGGTGCTGAACAACGTGAATAAGCTCATGAAGTTCTCTATCCGGCTTTAAAGGGACCGTCTGCAAGTACATCATGGGTCGTATACGTTTTACGAGAGATCACTTAGACAAGATGGACAGCTAAAACACGGGGAGTTTTCACCTGCCAGTTGTAAAGTACATCCGGGTAACTGGTGAAGAGAGACCCAACTGGGAATTGGAGAGTTAGTAAGAGAAACCAATAGCTCGGGAGGGTCTCTCAAGATGGAGATGGATTTTAGAAAGTTGGAGATGATGCCCTCACGACTGGCGATGTTACTAGTTTGAAGGGCGTTGAGTGAAACCCTTGAGGTGAGGCGATGGACTGAGGGACAAGACGCGGTATAAGATCAGGACAGTATCATCGAACTAGTGCGGTTCAGGAGAAGGAGTTACAGGGACCGTTTCACAGATGAGCCGGCCCACCTGGGAGTACCAGCGGATAAGCGAGGGAGTAGCGCGGCTTACGGCGTCTTGGCCATCGTACAGGAGCGCTCGGAAGTTTGGAATGGATACTGGGAGAAAGGATAATTAGCCATGATGGCATCAGGCAGTGGTTTTGAAGACGTCTGAGTGATTTGGTGACGGGCTGTGGACGAGCAGACACGATGGTTGTCATCAGTGGCTACGGGGCAGGCTGGATAAGGGAAGGCCCCATTAGGTGCCCGGCCGGAGGCATTCAATAAAGTGACCATTGACGCGCTGCGCGATAACGACTGCCGCGGTGTTGACCCCGCCTGTGCGAACTAAGCCCTGGCCAGGCGGTATGGCTGGCCTACGGCACCCGGCGGATGAAAAGGGGCGAACCCCGTCTCCTGGTACCTGGTGCTGACCCTGCTTACTCCCGGTGAACTGAGTTTGCCTTTGCAGAAGCGCAGAGGTTTAAAGGCGTTGAAGGTCCGCCAGCTGGAGCGTATGGGGTTGCCGCGCGTGTCCAGAATTTCCATTGCCTATAGTTTCGGGATTTTTTCTTTCATGTCGTGTCCTTGTTTGGAATAATTCCCGCATAATACTTTCACCATAGCCGGTTTGTGATCGAACTGGGCTTATTCCTGGTTGCTGTTCAACCGTCTTTTAATCGCCTGGAGAATATCCCCCCGGGTAATGATACCGGCTACCCTTTTTCCTTTAACCACGGGAATGCGGTTGATTTTTCTTGTTACCATCGTCCGTGCAATATCCTCAAGGGGGGTTTCAGGGGCAGCGGTTATGACAGGTCTGGTCATGATATCTTCGACTCTGCCCTCGAGGTATTCCAGATCGCCTGAATAGCTATCAAGTTTATCGCCTTCTGACGCCGTTTGGCGATTTAGAAATGATTCGAGCTTGATCCAGTGATCCAGGTTATCGAACGGTTCTTTGTGATGAATGATGTCAGACTCGCTGATGATTCCAACAAGATCGCCATGATCGTTTACCACGGGGAGGCCGCTGATATTTTTTTCTGCCATGATCATCAGCGCTTCCCGGATTGTAGCCCGGGCCGAGACAGTAATTACTTCGGTAACCATAATATCCTTGGCAATCACTGATTTCACCTCGTTTCTGGTTCTGGATTGCTGGATTTTACATAATAGCTGATCACATCATCCCGCGTGACAATTCCAATCACTTTTCCATTCTGCACAACGGGCAGACGATTAATATCATACTTGATCATGCGCTCAACCGCATTTTTCAGGGAATCAGCGGGCCGGGCAAAACATACCTTTGTGTTCATGATATCTTCGACCCTTGTATCTGTTAAACCTATCTGACTTTCCATGATATTCGAAAAAATATCGGTTTTAGAGATAACCCCTAGCAGGTTGTGTTCATGGTCGACCACGGGAACCCCACTAATGTTATTGGCCAACATCAGTCTGAGCGCTTCAGCAGCCGTTTTCTCCGGTGTGATCGTAATCACACTATCAATCATGCATTTATCTATCGTCATTGCCTATACCTCCTCAATTCTCCTTGGATAGCACGGCTTTTTCTTGGGCAGCTTTTCTGCTCTTACTTGGACGGGCTTCCGGAACACGGGCTTCCCCTACTTTAAACAAGGCATAGCGTACAAATATCGGGCCGGTGATTTCGTAAAAAGCGATGGCGGCCAGTTCAACGGCAATAAGCATGGCTGCCACCTCGACCACGCCGTAAAGCCTGTTCTGGACATATATCAATAGTCCCAGGCTCAAGCCCGCCTTGGTCAGCATGGCCGTTCCCAGGTGGCGTTTTACTTTTTCGTCAGCGCGGGCAATATGGCCGCCCAGGTAGCATCCTCCCATTTTTCCGATAACCCGGAAAACAATGTAAACAGCGGCAATCGACCAGTTGGAGATTAGCACATCAAGATGCAAGCCGGCGCCTGCCAGGGTAAAAAAGGCGATAAAAACCGGCAGGTCGATGTAATTCATAACCTTGAAAGGCTCTTCACTGTAAAAATTAGAGATGACAATCCCGCTGGTCATCGTCATCAGCAGGGCTGAGAGTGCAAAATAATCCGCTACTCCGGCGTTGAGAAAGACTAGCCCCAATAGAAGGGCGAGGGTTTCCAGGTTTTCTGTGATACGCTTCAAAATGTTAATGGCCAAAAAACCTACAGCTCCACCGGCCAGAATGGAAAGAAACACCTCCATAAGCGGCGGAACCAGGTAGGCGAGTTGAAGCGCTTGCGCTTCCACGCCCATGCTCAAGATTAAGCCGACAGAGAGGCCTACGGCCAGGATACAAAAGACGTCGTCTAAGGCGATTACGCCCATGAGTGTGCTGGTAAAAGGGCCTTTGGCCCGGTATTCCCGGATTACGGCCATGGTGGCAACGGGTGTAGTTACCGTAGCCAGTGAGGCCAGCAAAGAAGCTACTACAAAAGGCTGGCCCAAGAGATAGCGAATGGCCAGGTAAACCAATACAAAAGTAGTAATTACTTGGACAACGGCAATAACGGTAATGCTTTTTCCCAGTCTTCTTATTTTCTTCCAAACCAGTTCAGCCCCGATGAGCAGGGCTACCATGCCGAGCCCCAAGTCTTTCACCGGTCCCAAGGTTTGATTCAAAGAATCCGGTACGGCATTTATGAATGAAGGCCCCAGTAAAACCCCGGCCAAGACATAACCGGCCACGGCGGGTATTCGTATTTTCTTAGCCATCTGACCGCCAAAATAACCGCAAATAAGCAAAATGCCCAGAGCAAGAGACTGATTTTGAATTGTAAACATCTTCAAACCTCCGCTAAGCAATTGTCCGTAGAGTATGATTGTTTAGTAGTACAGGGTCAAAATGCTTATTTGATCAAGTGATACTTTCACCTCCCAGAATAACACGGCGAAGGTCTCTGGTGCTTGGATCGCAAGCCCTATCGCTCTAAGCAAGAAAAATGACCCCTGCCTTAATTCGCAGGAGTCATTAGTCGCTCAGTTCGGGTACAAATACCCCGGTGAACTCCATCACCGCAAACCATCATACGAAATGTTAAGGTGCCTGTCAAGCCCGTTGCCCTGTTGTATCTCCGTCACCGCCGTGGTTAGCGGCTTTTCTCTCACATCGTCACCTCGCTTTGGCAGAAAATCTTCTTATACAAGTCTTCTCCGAAGGCCGTCTGCAAGGGTTCTCCGGGGACGACCTTAAAGGTGCGCTCGCCGTTTTCCAGCCGTTGCGCCCGTAAATACTGCGTGTCCTTGGTGCCAAGGAACGCGACGGCATAAGTGTAAAGATGTGTTACCGAAAACACCTCCACGCCGTTTTCAACAAGCGCTTGCGTGATTTGACGACAAATTTCCGAGCCTTCGCGTTCATTTGAGGCGGCAAAGGATTCATTAAAGAGCATCAGCGCACCGTCTTGCAGGTGGTCGGCAATCTCGTTCATGCGGGCAAGTTCCTCGTCCAGCTTGCCGCTTTTCATGGCTGCGTCTTCCTCCTTCTTGAAGTGGGAGAACACACCGCGACGGATAGGTGCAGAAAAGCTTTCGGCTCCTACGAACATCCCGCTTTGTGCCATGAGCTGTGCCTGTCCTAGACTCCGCAGAAATGTAGTTTTGCCGCCCTGATTCGCACCGGTGATAACGTACAGCCGCTTACCGGTGGCATTCAGCTCGTTACCGACAACGGCGGCATTTTTCGTTAGCGCAAGGCTCACGTCGTACAGTCCTCGCCATGAACGGTCTTTGCTGTCCGATGGAGCCATACTTGGGATGCAGATCGGCATACCCAGCCCCTGCAGGTTGTCAGCAAGATTAAGACACCCGACATAGAATGCTAATTCACTTCGCAGCATAGCAAAGAAGCCCTCCAGATGCTCAGCGGCCTGCGCCAGCGCGAAAGTGGCCTCGTTAATGGCGCGGTCACGGCGCTTGCCAAGGTCTGCTGCTCCGGCATCATCGCGGGGCGCGATGGTAAAGGACGGAGCAAAACGCCAGCGCCACCAGAAGCCCTTGCGGTTTTTCCGGCGAAGCACGTAGCCGACGCCCTGCAGATAGTTTCCAAGCGTGGCGCTGACCAGCGTACCGTCCCTGTCCTTCAGGTCTTCTAGATGGGCCCGTACCTCGGAAAAATAGTCGTCATCTAGCTCCCTCTGGAGCATAGTAAGCAGGTTCCGAAAACCATCGGATTGGAAGTTGGATAGCTTACTGTCAGCGATAACACGCAGTTCCATAAGCATTTCGGTATATATCTTCAAAAGCTCGACGGCGCTTGAAAAGGTGCTGGACAGATATGCGGAAGATAGCCAGTGCCATGAGCTTCTTCTTCGCTTTTCCGTCTCTACGGTTATCTCATAGAGTTGCCGTACGGTGTCAGGGTTTCGAAAAGCGTCACGCAGGTTTTCCTGTCTGTAACGGATTTCTTCTATAGACTGTAATGGGCAAAAGAGCACGGAGATACACGTGGCGTTTATTATCTCGTCTCCTTGAGCCATACTTGTAAGAACAGGTTTCAGCTCAAGATCGGCAATTAGGGTGTCCTTGCCAAAACAGGGCTTGGCCTCCCTATCAAAGTCTCTGTCCTGAAACATTAGATATTGCTTTCATCTTTTGAGCCTCCTACTAAGTTGTTCGTAGGTCAGGCCGTGTTTCCTGGCGATATACATGGCGTAGGCGAGACCATCAGGCGGTTTCCTGATTATTTTATGAGTCCGCTGGGCCGGATCTTCCTCCTTAACCGTAGTCATCATGCTGACTGTATCCGCACCGTAGGAAGCAAGTTCATCAAGAAAAGTCACGACCACAGTGGGAGCGCCCAGCGCCGAGATGGCATCCATCATATGCCCGCCGAGGGAGAGCGCGTCGGAAAGCGTTGTAGAAGCGAAAATCTCGTTGATGATGATAATGCTCCGGTTCGTAGCTTTAGAGAGCAGCTCATGGAGCCGCACAAGATCGTCCTGTAATTTGCCGTTCAGTGTGGACAAATCTTCCTCCCGTCCAAAATGGGTAAGAATGTTGTCGAACAGGTACAGCGCCGCCTCGCGGCCCGGTACGCACAGGCCCAGCGAGGCAAGATAATGTATCTGACCGAAGGCGCGGGCAAAGGTGGTCTTGCCGCTTTGATTGGGGCCGGTTACAACGATGATACGCTCCGGTGCGTTCAGCACGAAGTCATTGGTTACGGTCTTCTCCCGTGCAATGGCGGCAAGCGCGAGATCGTACCCAGCCAAAACATAAAGGTGCTCCGCCGTATCGCCGAGCTTTGGATAGCAAAACGGCAGACCCGCCCCTCGGAGTGGGTGGATATAATCGAGCCATGAAAGATAAAATTGTATCTCGCGGGAAAAACGTAAAATTGTTTCGTCGTCAAAGTGAAAATACTTGGAACAAAAGTTATTGAGGTCTGCGAAAATATCCTTATAGAGTTCCGCGACCATATCCAGCACGGCGGCCTCCACGTGAGCTGCATGAGGTTCCTCCGGGAGCTTTTGCCGGTAGTCCTTCACATTACCCTGCCTGAATTTTTCAAAGGTCGTGAGTATTTGTTTTGAGTGGTCGGCCTGTCCCTCATACTTACGTACGCGGATGGTTCCGTTTTTAATAAGCATGCAGTATTCCACCGTGGAAAGTTCCTCACGAAGCCGCTTCACATGTGAGCAAAGCCCGGTGTAGCTTTCCGACGCACAGTATGCGGAGAGATATTTCGCAAAACCGCGAAGCCCCGCCGAACGGAGCGTCAGCTTGGAAAGCCCGTCCGAGAGCGCGGAAACCGTGCGGCAATACCTGTCTGCATAGTCCAGCATTTGCCCCTGCGTAAGATAGTTGTTGCGCCAACTGTCCTTGGAGGTCAGCGAAGAACGGATCGCATCCATGTATCGGCCCAGGTCATAGACCGTTTTGGAAAATCCCGCGAACAGGGCACGGAGTTCGTCATTCTCCAGCTCTCGCATCACATCCTGCCGGTAGACAATGGTTTCCGGGTCATGTAACACGGTGTGGAAGAGACTCTTCAGCTCAAATTCTTGTTCTCTTTTCAGGATTGGAGCGAATATTTGGCCAAGGTTTAAGTCCTTAAAGCATGCCGGTTCGTCTGTTTGTCGCGGAGCTATGTGTTGTTCCCGTGTAGGAAACAGGATGCTGTAAAACATATAAACACCCTTCCTCATAAACAAAAAGCTGATGCTTCTGCTCAAAACAGAAGTCATCAGCTTTGTAAGCGGTTCCGGTATAACCGAGGGAGGATGTACGGGCTAAGCTATAGAGTCCGGAAGTTGACGGTATTGCCTGACCAGAGATGGCTAGATATAATGACCATGTGTGCTTGAATTCTACAGAAAGGAAAAGGCGCCTCTGTTGCGTGCTACTGTAGCGAGCAATAACAC